>DATEVP010000053.1:0-18311 GCA_035258465.1 Hyphomicrobiaceae bacterium | reverse complement strand
TCGTCGCCGTGCCGACTGCCGGCTTTCTCGTCCGCCTCTTCATGATCCAGCATGATTGCGGCCACGGCGCCTTTTTCCGTCGCCGCGCCGCCAACGATTGGGTGGGACGCGCCATCGGCGCCCTGACGTTGACGCCTTACGACGTCTGGCGCCGCAGTCATGCGGTCCATCACGCCAGCTCGGGCAATCTGGAGCGTCGCGGCATCGGCGACATCGACACCCTGACCGTAGAGGAATACCTTGCCTTGTCGCGATGGCGCCGGCTCGGCTACCGGCTGTACCGCAATCCAATCGTCATGTTCGGCTTGGGGCCCGCCTTTCTGTTCATCGTGCAGCACCGGTTGCCGATCGGCTCGATGCGCGGCGGCGTGCAGCCTTGGCTCGGCACCATGGCCACCAATGCGGCCATCGCCCTGGCCATCCTGGGGATGATGTGGCTGGTCGGCGTCACGCCGTTCCTGCTCGTGCACCTGCCGATCACGCTGCTGGCTGCCTCCATCGGCGTGTGGCTGTTCTACGTTCAGCACCAGTTCGAGGAGACGTTCTGGGCCGCAAACCCCGCCTGGACCATGCACGAGGCGGCGCTGCATGGCAGCTCGCACTATGATCTGCCGGGCATTCTGCGCTGGTTCACGGCCAATATCGGCGTGCACCACGTGCACCACCTTTGCAGCCGCATTCCCTACTATCGCCTGCCGGGCGTGCTGCGCGACCATCCCGAGCTCGGGGCGATCGGGCGGCTCACACTTGGTCAGAGCCTCGGCTGCGTGCGGCTGGTCCTGTGGGACGAAAGATGCCGACGGCTGATCTCGTTTCGAGAGTTGCGCGCGGCACAGCGCCCGGCCTCGTTCTAGCGCCCCTTCTTGCCGCTGCTGCCTTTGACGTTGCTCATGCCTTGCCCGCGCGCAAAGGGCACGGCTTGCGCCGTCGATTTCGGCTTCTCCGCTTTCGGCTTCCTCTTTTCGCGATTGCCTTTCTGCTCACGATTTGCCACGGCAAGATCTCCTTTAAGGTTGGGGGCTGGGAGTTGGTCGCCTATTTGCTCGCTTCGGCCTCGGTGAGCCGCGCGAAGTCCTCGAGGACGCTCGCGACCAGCCGTTGCCTGCGAGGATCCTGCGCGGTCGGGGTGGCCGCAAAAAGCCTCAACAAGTACCGCGCCTTTTCCGCAGCGTCGGTCCATGAGTGGGCCGGGGCCGCGATGAGCTGGGTTTCCAGCTCTTCCTGGCGCTGGCGGAGGGCATCCTGGTCGGCCGCGACTTCGGCCAGCAGGCGCCGAACCTCGGTCGCTTTCTGGGCCGCCATGCCACGGTGCCTGTCGAGAGTGACGGGACGGTCGGTCATGAGCTCTTGCCCCGGACCTGGCTGACACGTGGCGGAGGTGTTCCTTGCGCCGGGGGCGCATTCGGCCGGGTGCGCGCGAGGGGATAGTCGGGGCGCTCGTACAAGCTGCGTATCTGCACGGCATCGAACCGTTCCTCGTTCACCTCGAGAAAGGCGCCGACGAGAAACTCCGCGGGAAGCTCTTCGATGGCGTAGCGGATGGCCTCGGCTGCGCGAGGGAAGCGCTTGTAACCCACCGGCTGGCGCCGGGACGCGCGGGATCGTGTGGGGAAGAGCTCGGCGTCCGCGTCGAAATCGAAGGGGTCCATCGCATTGGTCCTTTTAGGTCTCTGACGCGGCCGGGGCGCGCCGCGTGGGCGCCCAAATGCCGGCTTGGCGTGCATAGCCGGCGCGCGGCGACGCGCATTTGCCGAAGGCATCGTTGATCCAATGACGGTTGTTAGCCGCGATCCGATCGCGATGTCTTGGCCCCGTTCACACCCAAGAACGCAACGTGCAGTGAGCGGGCGGGGGCTGATCGCTATGCCATGAGCGATGCGCCGTTGCGTTGTGCGCTCGATGGCGCACGGCCCACCGTACGCCTCCAGTGGATCACCGTCACGGCATTCTTTTTTCGGGACGAGGTCGCTTGGAGGCGCGTGAAGCGTAGACGTGGAGTGCGCACCGGGCGCGAAGTGCCTCTGCTCTCGTGACTTTCCATGGGAGGGCCGCTTCGTGTTATGGTTTCGCTTGTATTTGCTGTCGAAACAGCCCATATGTGAGCGGCCGGTGCGTTCCATGACGGGTCGCGCCCTCACATTTTGGATTAGACACTCGCCGTCATCGGCCCAGTGCCCTTCCCGAAACCTGAGTTGCCTGGGCTAGGCGTGGGCCCATTCTCGACCGGCACCCTCACGCGAAAACAAAGGCTTCCCACTATGAGAGTTACCGGAACGGTCAAGTTCTTCAATGGCGCCAAGGGCTTTGGCTTCATCTCCCCGGAAGATGGCTCCAAGGACGTGTTCGTTCACGCCAGCGCACTCGAGGCAGCAGGCATCCGCTCGCTCAACGAGGGTGACAAAGTCACGTTCGTGCTCGAGGACGACAGAAAAGGGCGCGGCAAGCAGGCCGGCCAAATTCAGAAAGCATAACCGAAACCCCTCGCGAGAGGGATTCTGAGACACGCCGTCGGGCTCGCTCGGCGGCGTCATTGGCGCTTGACCCCACACCGTTTGGAGACTGCGCAATGACGACGGCTGCCGAGATCAGCAAGGCAACGCGCGGCACCAAACGCGTGTGCCAGGCGTGCGAAGTCCGCTTCTACGACCTGTCGCGCGACCCGATCGTGTGTCCATCCTGCGGGGCCGAGCACACTCCTGCCGCCCCCCGGATCGTCGAAGCCGGCGCCCGTGGGGCACCGTTCTCAGGCAAGACCGGCTGGCGCAGCAAGCCCATCAAGCCGATCGAGCCCATACCGGCGGCCGAGCCCGAGCAAACTGTTTCCCCCGAAGCCGTGACGACCGAGGACCAAGCGGAGGAGACCGAAGCCGTCGCAGAGGCCGATGCCGAGGACGACATCGTCCTCGAGCAGGAGCCGGACGACGCAGATGTCTCCGAGCTGGTCGATCACGACGTCGAGGAACCCAAGGACCGGTAACGGAAAGCGCACCCTGCGCTTGTTGGGCGGTCGTCGTGCCTGACGCTTGTTTTGCTGCAATGCAGTACTTCGACAAGATCTCGTCTCTATATAGCCAACCCCAAGAGAAGATAAACTCGAATATTATTGCTCGTCCTTCAAAAGGAGGAGAGGGTTTGGGTAAATACTTTATGCACAAATATTTTGGCAACTAAAATAATTCTTAATGATTGTTTCAAAGAAAACTTATTTAGAACACAATTATACCATCTAATGCAGCGTGGTTTGAGTGATGGTCATTCAAATTACTTACTTAATCCCGCACTTTAAGGAGATGAAAATGACGGACAACACCCAGTCTGGAGCCTCGAAGCCGCAAGCCACAAGCGCCGGAATGAGGGGCGAGATCCAGCAGAAGTGGGGCAAGTTCAATGCCCAGGAGATCGCCGCCCTCAAGGACAAGAGCGATCTGGTAACCCAGGTGCAAACCAAGTACCAGCTCGACAAGACCCAGGCACAGAGCGACGTCGACGCGTTCGCAAAAGGTCGGCAGCTTTAAGTCCAGCGTAGCTGCTGAAACGTCGCCCCCGGTCGCGTGATTGCTGGGGGCGGCGGCAACCAAACCGGGAAGAATCTGGTGAAGCCCGTGCCGGAGCGAACAAAACGAGAGCTAGTGACCTTCACGCACGCTTTTTCCCTCGCCGGCGTCGCGGAACAGCAAAGACCAGGCACCTACACAGTAGAGACGATCGAAGAGCTGGTCGACGCACCTACTTTTGTCGCTTACCGGCGTGTCTCGACGACGATCCTCCTGCCGTCCCCGCAATACGGCTATGCCTCGAAGCAAGCGGTCATGATTGACCCCAGTGACCTCGAAGCGGCCAAGAAGAAGGATGCAGAGCCGGCGACGCGGTAGCGGCAACGGGGCCACCACCAAATCGGGCGCGCCGGAGATCGAACGAAACGGCAGGCGATGAAGGCAACGTTTGATCGGCTCAGAAACGGAACTCCGATGACCCAATTCCTGTCACGGCTCGCGGCTACGATGGTCTGTCTGAGCGCGGGCGTCGCGTTCGCTGAAGTGGTGGCGCCGCGGCCGACGGGCGTCGCGCCGTCCTCAGCCGAGGCCGCATCCAAGCGCGGCGCTCTCGAAGCAGCCGTAGCCGACTGCGAAGGCATGTGGGACCGCGGCACGCACATGACCAAGAAGGAATGGTCGCAGACGTGCCGGCGCGTGCAGAACCGGATTCAGCAGCTCGAGCTGAGATAGACCCGCGGCCGTCGAAGCCGGAACGGTCGCTGATGTGGAGGCGCGGATGAGCGGGGACAAGAAGAGGATGGCGGATTTCGGCAAACGTGGCCTCCAGAGCGTCGAGCCGACCGAGCGCAAGGCCAGTGCAACGCAGCGCCTGAGGGAGATGGGCAGCCGATGGTGGCGTGCCAGCGGCCTGCAAAGGAAAAAAGATCCGCGCGCGAAGGGTTTCAAGCGGTCGCGAGTGCGACCATGACGATCGCGGGAGGAACCTCGGAGCAAGCGCAGGAGCGCACAGAGGAACGCGTGAAATTGCTCGCCTTCTGGGCCCACGTGATGGCCGATTGGGCAGATCGAATGCCCCTGCGCAATGTCTATATTTTTGGCGACCACGACCGAGACGAGGCGGCGCCAACGCGGAAATTGAAGGTCGCAATCGAATACGATCAGAACGTCGACGCCGACACCATGCGAAGCTGGCAGCAGGAAAACTCTACGGGCTTCGCGGAGCTCAAGAAGGCTCTCGGAATCGAGACCGAGCTCTACACAGATCAAGACTATGACGTGTGGCCGCCCATCAGGGATGCGGCCCGCGCGCCGCTAATGACGGTCCGTAAGGTGAGGGTGGTGCGAATACCCCCACGAGCCTTTTAATGCCGGTGTGCCCTCGCGCCGGGCGCAGGTCTCGCAAGCGCAGCGACGGCTAACGTGCGGGGCGCTCGGAGGCGCCGCTGCTCCAGCCGCGCCACACGTAATAGCCGTGATCCGCAATCCCATTGAGGATGGTCTCGGCCATAATCGGCGCTGGCACCGGCTTGTCTCGCCCGAGTTGAAATTTCTCGCAGAATTGCCAACCTTGCGTGCACGGCGAGCGTGGGATGTTGGCGCCGGTCATGTCGTGCGAGACCGCATAGAGGTCCTCATCCGTGCACTGGAAGAGGTAGGCAGCGCGCGTGGCATCAGGCATTCGATATCCCTCCCTGGGAGGAAGACGTGGACGGCGCTGGAGCATCTCGGCCGAGCAGCTTCTGGGTGCCCGTGAAGAGGGAATAGCCCTTTGCAGCGATTTCATCCACGGCGGCCTGGATGTTGAAACCGTATCGGTCATTCTCGGCTTGGAGACGACCGATCTGCATCCAAAACCGCCAACTGTCCGGCGCGACAGCAGGGGGCAGGCGCGGATCGTCTTTGGCGCCTGTGAGGGCGCAAGCATTGGTCGCGCCGCTGCGGTAGACGTAGAATCGCTGGACGGCCATCATTTCCACTAGGTTTGCCTGAAGGTCAGTTCTTATATTTATGACTGCATGGCAGAAATGCAAGGCGCAAATTTCGCTTGTCCATTTTTAAAAGAGGTTTTCGCTCACTCTGGATTGATTTTTTTGGCGGTAGATTTTCGGGATGAAAATGCCCCCGCTCTATTGAATGGGGGCTCATTGCGTCTCTCTCATGCCCACCTCCGCAAGCTTACTTCTTGACAGCGGCCTGCGCCATCCGCACCTCGATCGCCTTGCCGCAATCACGCCTGAACATGAAGCCGATGTCGCTGCGATCAGCGATCGTCTTGAGGTGGTCCCGGACGACATCGTCATAGTCCTGGGGCTTCTTCAGCTTCAACGCGGCGAGTGCCGCGGGATTCGCAAGGATTGCGTCTGCGCAGACCGGCAGCAGTGCCGTCCAAGCGGCGGCTTCTGCCCGCTGCGTGGCCCCTTTCGACGTGTGCCAGTCGCCCCACGTGAAGCCGACAATGGCGAGTGCGGCCGCGCCCGCGGCGGCTCCCCAGAGCCCGTATGTGTATTTCACATCCATCTTGTGTCCTTTCGCGATCACAATGGAGGGAAAATATTTTTCCGACCAATTCGACCATAGAAGGGTTTCTACCCAATAGATACGGAATAGTGTTTTTGGGAGCAAAAATCGGCCAGGTATTGGATGAAATGGAAATTAACCGCCGAGTGTAAATTCGGCCACCGCCGCCAAAATTGGAAGTCCTAATAGTCTCATGGGAAAAACACAGCCAAGGGCCCCATGAGCCGACCCTACAGCCAGCGCCGCGCCTTCCTGAACCGTCTCAAGAGTCCGTGCCTTCCTCACCCGCGGTGCGCTTCTGATGGCGCAGGCGACGACACGCGTACCCACGGGCATCAGCGCTCGCGGGCCGCGAGGTCTTCCATGATTTCGAGCTGGATCTGCTGGATCTCGGCCAGCCGCTCCCACTGCCGGTTGATCAGATGGTCGAGTTTCTCATGCAGATGCCGGATTTCGAACTCCGCCTTGAGGTTGACCCGGTAGTCGTTCTCGGACCGCAGCCGGTCCTTGGCTTCCTGGCGCTTCTGACTCATCATGATGATGGGGGCCTGAATCGCGGCGAGGCAGGAGAGCACCAGGTTCAGCAGAATGAACGGGAACGGATCGAATACCGCCCGCGTCGCCGCCCACACATTGAAAGCGATCCACGCGAGAAGCACGACGAAGAAGCTGATGATGAAGTTCCAGCTGCCGCCGAAATCGGCAACGAAGTCGGAAACCCGCTCGCCAAGCGTGCGCTTTCCAGCCCACGCCGCCTCGATGTCGCGAGCGACAGTTTCTTCCCGGGCCAAGCTCTGGACCACCTGGCGCTCCAGCTCCGAGAGCTCGCCGCGCTCCCGCTCCAGCAATTGCTCGACATAGCGCGTGCGCTGCTCGGTCAGATGCTTGCGGCAGATCACATCGTCGGCCGTCAGGTTGGGATGTGCAGCGGCAAGCCCGGTGGCCAGCGACGGCCGGACCACGCCGAAGGCGATCGGCTCGCGCGTTGCCTCGCCACAGATAGCGCAATGCGGACGCGCGGCCGGCCGTCGCCGTGGCTGGTGCGTGGGACCTGGCTCGCCCATGGCGGACTTTCCTTTCCGTATCCCATATCGGTGAGCAGCAATGATACCGCCCCGACAGAACACCGAGAGGTTCTAAAAATCCACGTCCTGCTCGACGGCGGTGCGCTTCTGGTGGCGGTAGTGCTGCCACACGGCCAGCACCACCGAGAGCGCGGAAGCGGCCAGCAGCCCGCCCGAGATCGGCCGCGTGAGAAACAGCCAGGGATTGTCGTCGGTCATGATGGCGCGGATCAGGTTGATCTCGATCTGGTCGCCCAGGATCAGCCCTAAGATCAGCGGCGCCAGGGGGAATCCGCCCTTCACCAGGATGTAGCCGAGCACGCCGAAGATCAGCAGCACGTAGACGCTGTTCATGGTGTTGTTGAGGGCATAGGCGCCGATCACGCACAGCACGAGGACGACCGGCGCTAGCACGGCAAGCCGCACCGTCGTCAGCCGCAGCACGAACAGCGAGCTCGCCCAGATGATCAGCACCATCAGCAGGTGGGCGAGGATGTAGGCCGCATAGATGCCGTAGGCGAGGTCCGGGTGCTGCGACACGAACAGCGGCCCCGACTGGATGCCGTGGATGGTCATGGCGCCGAGCATGACGGCGGTCACGGCGTCGCCCGGAATGCCGAACGCCATGATGGTGACGAGCGAGCCGCCGACGTTGGCGTTGTTGGAGGCTTCCGCGGCGATGATGCCCTCGGGATGGCCGGTGCCGAACAGCTCCGGCGTCTTGGAGAACTTCTTCGCCTGGTCGTAGGCCAGCACGCTGGCCGCGCTGCCACCGATCGCCGGCAGCACGCCGATGACGATGCCGACCATCACCGACCAGATGAAGAGGAACGGCCGGCTGAGAATTTCCCCGATCACCTTGAGATGAGCGACCGAAAGGGTCGGCCGCTCGGCCAATGCTTCGCCCTGCGCTCGCGGCTGGCGCATCTTTTCCACGTCGGTCATGATCTGGGCGAAGGCAAAGATGCCGATCAGCACCGGCAGGAACGGAAAGCCCCCGCTGATGAACTCCGAGCCGAAGGTGAACCGCTGCGCGTTGCCGATGGGGTCGGTGCCGACGATGGTGATGAGCAGGCCGATCGCCGTGGCGATCAGGCTCTTGGCGAACGAGGCTTCTGCGAGCCCGGCCACCATCGCCATCGCCAGGACGAAGAGGGAAAAGTACTCCCACGGCCCGAACGCCAGCGCGATGGTTGCCAGCGGGCCGGTCACCAGGATCAGAAACAGGCCGCCGACCAGCCCGCCGAAGAACGACGCCCACACCCCGAGCCACACCGCGCGCCCAGGCTGGCCCTTCCGAGCCAGGGGAAAGCCGTCGAAGGTGGTGGCGATCGCCGACGGGGTGCCGGGAATGCCGATGAGGCAGGCCGTGATCAGGCCGCCCGCCGAGCCGCCCACGTAAACCCCCGTCATCGCCGCCAGCCCCGCCAGCGGGTCGAGCCCGTAGGTGAAGGGCAGGATGACGATGATGGTCATTGTGATGGTGACGCCGGGGAGCGCACCGCCGATCACGCCGGTGAGCGTGCCCATGATCAGCGGCAGCAGATACTTCCAGTGCAGGACCGTGACGATGCCGTCGCCGAGCAGCTCCAGCATGGCTCACCAGTCCGTCCATCGCCCGCGCGGCAGCAGCACGGACAGGTACGTATCGAAGACGAGGTAGGTTATGAGCGACGTGGCAACCGCGATCGCGATCAGGATCAGCCACTTGGAGAGCGTCGCCGGCCGCTCGAGCACGAACTGGAAGGTGGCGACGAACAATGCCGTGCTGATGCGAAAGCCGAGCTGCGGCAGGAGGACGATATAGGCGGTGACCACGGCGAAGGCGGCCGCCACCAATCCGTAGGCGCGCCTTGGGCCCGCCGCCGGCTCGCCAGCAACCGCGGACCGGCGCTGGGCCACGACATCCTGGATCACGAGCGCGGCGCTGGTCACGGCCAGGAAGGCCAGCACGATCGCCGGATAGAAGCCCGGACCGATAGGAACGATCGGCAGTTTCGGCAGGCCGAAGCTCAGCGGCAGCAGAACGAGGCTGATCGCGAGGCCGACGAGCCCCGCGATCCCATCCGGCCCGAGCCTCATTTCTTGAGCAGTCCGAGGTCCGCCATGATCGCCTTGTTCTCGCCGTCGATCTTATCGAGGAACGCGGCGTACTTCTGGTCGTCGAGGTAGGCGACGCGCGTGCCCTGCAGCTTCATCGCCTCCTTGAAGGAGGGCTCGGATGTGGACTTGCCGCAGGCCTCCACGAGCTTGGCGCGCACCGGCGCCGGCGTGCCCTTCGGCACCACCAGACCGCGCACGACCTCGTAGATGATGTTGTAGCCGAGCTCCTTCAGCGTGGGCACGTTGGGGATCTCGGGATCGCGCTGCTCGGTGGCGATGGCGAGGAACTTGAGCTGCCCGGCGTCCACCTTGCCCTTCTGCGTGAGGTTGGAATCGGTGAGGTCGATGTGGCCGCCAAGGATGGCCGTCATGCGCGGCGCAAGGCCCTCGTACGAGACGTACTTGAACTTGATGCCGGCGGCCTTCTCGATGGTGGCCGGGAAGATGTGACTGGTGGAGCTCAGCGTGGCGCCCACCGTGATCTCACCGGGGCGCTTCTTGGCGTCCGCAAGAAACTCCTGCCAGTTCTTCCAAGGCGTCTTCGGGCTGGCCGTCAGCACGGAGGGCGTCGCCGAAACGAGGCAGACCGGCTCGAAGTCCTTGTAGCTGATATCGGTGAGGCCGGAGTAGTGCACCAAGTGGATGTAGTCGTGCATGGCATAGATGGTGTAGCCGTCGGCCGGCGAGCCCTTGGCCTCGCGCGCGCCGACCGTGCCGGAGGCGCCGGTGACGTTTGCGACGACCACCGTCTGGCCGATGTGCTTTTGCAGCTGCTGCGCCAGCGGCCGGAAGATGTTGTCGGTATCGCCTCCCGCCGCCCACGGCACGATCATCTTGATGGCGCGATCCGGATACTGGGCGCTCGCCGGCGAGCCCACGCTCGCAAACAGCAGCGCCGCGGCAGCTAGGAAAATCAGCCTTTTCACGTCAGCCTCCCTTGGCTCACCCGTTTTGCCGTCCTATTGACACCACAGTAGCCAGCGGTATTCCGCGAGGCAATGCGCCATTGCATGCGCCGCCGGCCTTGGAGCTCAGTGGCCGAAACCGGCTGCTCCGGCCGCGAACACCGAGATCAGGTAGGTCCCGAACACGCGGTGGAAATAGAAGTAGTGCTGCACGAACCAATGCTGGCCGCGCATTTCGTGCATGTGCGGATCAAGGTGCAGCGGCGGAATTGCGCGGTCCACCGAAAACCACAGGCTGTAGACGACGAGGCCGACCAGACTGCCGGACGCCTTCAGGTTCCCGAGCTTGACCAGCACGTCCTTGCGCCCGTAGAGGTGGATCGCCATGCCAACGGCGAGCAAGCCGGCGAAAATCCAAGCCGCCCGCTCGTTCTCGAAGCCGTATCGGCTGATGAGCCTGTAGCTCCAGTAGAACGCCCTGCGCAGAAGCCCCATCTCTGTATGGGCGCGCCAATCGTCGATTTTGGCGATGCGCAGCTCTTTGGCCTTCTGGGTTTCGCCGGCGCGCGTCAGCGCCTCGGCAAGCTCTTCGTAGGGCTGCGGATCGTAACCGTCGCTGAGGCCGGCCTTTCTGCCGGACTTGATCAGCTCGACGAGTCGCTCCGAGGGAAGCCCAACCAGCGGCGTTGGTTTATACTTCGGTGGATCGGAATCGGGCCGGTACAAGCGGGCCGGCGTAATGGCGCGGTAGCGGGCACCGGTGAGGCGGGTCGGAACAGGCGAGCTGCCGACAGAAGCCGGCTGGGATGCGTCGGTGCAATCGCGTTCGGGAGGGGCGGACTTCGACAGCTGCATGAAGTCCGGCGCATTCGCCGATATCACATCGGCCCGCACCTCGGAGAGGTCGAGCGTGGCCGACTCGCTCCAACAGGAGCGGCGATTGACGTCGCTGAAGGTGAGTGTTCCCTTGATGTCCGCCCCGGCAAGCGAAGTTCTTCCGGTCATCTTGGACGCGAGCAGCATGTACTGCTCGATCAGGCAATCGGAGCAGTCGAATTTCGGGATAGCTCCCCCGTCGGTTATGAAGGTGTGGAACCTGCCGTTGCCGGCGAAAATGTTCATGCCCAGGCTGCGCCGGTATACGAGATGGAGGACGTTCGCGTCCCACAGGTTCAAATTACACTGAGAGCAATCCGGGTCGACGGTCGAAGCGTCTGTGAAGCGTAACGAACCAATTTTGGCACGGCTCAACGTGAAGCTCCTGCCGAACATCGCGCTCTCGACACGAAAGTTATCGGCGTGGAGGTGCTCCCCCCAGAAGTTGCCGGCTATTTTTGTCTTGTCATTGATCCAGAACTGCTTCTCGATGTGAGCGTGCTCGGCGCTCACTCCTTGATCGAACGCGCTCTTGGTGAGTTGAATGCGGTCGGCGCGCAAGTAATTGAGCACGACGTCCCCCGCAACCTCGACATCCGAGACGACCAGCCCGCTGGCGATCTTGCTGCCGGAAAGGTCCAGCTTGCCGGCGATCTTGGTTTTTCTCGCCATCAATACGGAGCGGACCGTCGAGTCGACGATGCCCAGCGCAAGCCCCCACGTCTTGTTGTTGCCGATCTTGGTTTCGATGATCTCGATGGGTGCGTCGACGGACAGCGCGTACAAACCAACGCCGTTCTCGACCGTCACATTCTCCAGCTTCACCCCACCGGGCAGCCTCGACAGCGCAACGAAAATTCGTCCGGCCGAGACGTTCTTCAGGAACAGGCCCCCGGACTCGAAGTGGAAGATATTGAGCGAGCCCTGCAGCTCGACGCATTCCAGGCGGATCACGCGCCCCGGAGCGTCGACACGGATCGCCGGCAGCTGGCGCAGGAATTCCATGTGCTGCTCGGTGAGCTTGCGCCGCTCCTTGCACTCCTGTCGCAACGAGCCGTCGAGGGCGAAGGTGCCCGCCGCGCAGTAGCTGCCAATCGCGGTGAGGAAGAGCTTGTCGTCCCGGAACACCGAAAGCACGGAATTGGCAGGGACCCGGAAATCCGGTCCGGCATTGCGCAGGTCGTCGCAGGCCGACTTGTACTGCTGCATCCGGCTCAGCACCGAGCGCGCTTCTTCCAGCTCCGGCATGGCTCGCTCGGCGGCGCCGGTCTGGGAGCTTGCGGCCGTCGGCAGCCCGGCAGCGATGGCCATGGATGCCCACGCCAGCACACCCCGTGCAGCGCGCCGGACCCGCCAGCGACGAGATGTTCGCATCAATGCTTCCCGATGGCTTGGTGCTGCCCCGCGTTCCCCAGCGGCCTCGATCGATAGTGCCTATTCCCAAGTTCCCCGGCAAGGGTTCGCCGCTGTGGTATGGCGCCTCCCTGCGCTAGTATCGGTGGGCGCGAACCACCGGGAAGAGACGCATGAGCGAAGGTGCACCAATGTATCGGCTGGCGATCGCCGGTCTCGGCGCCATCGGCCTTCCCGTGGCGCGGCGCGTCGATGCGGGCGCGGTGCCAGGCGTGAGCCTTGCCGCCGTCTCCGCTCGCGATCACGGCAAGGCGCGCAAGGCCGTTGCCGGCTTCAAGTCGCCGCCGCCTATCGTCGACCTCGCCGCGCTTGCCGATACCGCCGACGTCATCGTCGAGTGCCTGCCCGCACAGCACTTCGCGGAAATCGCCGAGCCCGCCGTGGCGCGCGGGCGCATCTTCATGCCGCTGTCGGTTGGCGCGCTCCTCGACCACATGCATCTCGTCGAGCGGGCGCGCCAGACCGGGGCGCGCATCGTCGTGCCGACCGGCGCCCTCCTCGGCCTCGATGCGGTTCGCGCGACCGCCGAGGGTACCATCGACGCGGTCACGCTCGAGACCCGCAAGCCGCCGGCTGGGCTCGCCGGCGCCCCGTTGCTCGTCGAGCGTGGCATCTCGGTGGACGGCCTCATCGAGCCGCTCCTGGTGTTTCAGGGCAGCGCGCGGGAGGCGATCGCCGGCTTCCCGGCCAACGTCAATGTCGCCGTCGCCCTCTCGCTCGCCGGCATCGGCCCCGACCGAACGCGCGTCGAGGTGTGGGCCGACCCGGGCGTGACGCGCAATACGCATCGGGTGATCGTCAAGTCCAACTCCTCGGACCTCACCATGACGATCGAGAACATCCCGGATGCCGAAAACCCGCGCACCGGCAAGATCACCGCGTTGAGCGTGCTCGCCGCGCTGCGCCGGCTGACCGCGCCGCTGGTGGTCGGGAGCTGACCGGCGCTGCGCCCTGCACGAGATCAATGGCACGCGCCTCCGCCACCAGCCAATCCACGAACGCCTGCACGTGCGGCTTGGAACCGGTCGTTGCCGAGCGGATGACGCAGTAGGAGTGCGGGCCGGCGATACTCTTGCTGAAGGGCGCAATCAGCCGGCCCGAGTCCAGGAGGCCCGCCACGAGCCGGCCGATGCCCATGGCGACGCCCTGCCCGCTGAGCGCCGCCTGGATCATCTGCTCGTAGGTGTCGAAGCGGATGGAGGCGGCGGGCTTGAGCTCGGCGAAGCCGTGCGCGGCGAGCCACGTCCCCCAGTCGAGGAAGCCGCCAGCCCCCTCCATGTGCAGCAGAGCGTGGTGCTCGAGATCATCGAGCGTGCGCAGGGGCAACGGGCGCTCGCTTTGCAGACTTGGGCTGCAGACCGGAAACAGATCCTGGCCGAACAGCCGAACCGCGCCCTGCGGGAGCTGCTCCTCCTTGCAGAAGCGCACCGCCACGTCGACGAGATCGCGCTCGAGGTTGATGGGCTTGTAGGTGGCCGAGATGCGCACATCGACGTCGGGGTGATGCGCAAGGAACCCGCGCAGGCGCGGAATGAGCCACAGCGAGGCGAACCCGCCCGTGGTGGTGACGGTGAGATGGCGCGAGCCCGGATCGGCGCGAAGCCGGTCGGTCACCTGCTGCAGGCGCTCGAGCAGATCGGCGGCGGCGCCCTGCAAGGCCCGTCCCTGCTCGGTCAGCATCAGCGCCCGGTGGCGGCGGGTAAAGAGCGGCACGCCCAGATGCTCCTCCAGCGTGCGCATCTGCCGGCTGACCGCCGATTGCGTGATGAACAGCTCTTCGGCCGCCTTGGTGAAGCTCAGGTTGCGCGCGGCCGCCTCGAAGCCTTGGATCAGGTCCAGCGGGGGCAGATTGAAGCGTTTCTTTTGCATTACTTCAGCTCATGCAAAGAGTGAGAAATGATCGTTTGTGCACAGCAGCGAACAGGCCCAGATTCTGGCCTACTCGTTCGATCATGCCTTGGAACAGGCGGTTTATCAATGCGTCGGACGCATGCAATGGAGATGGCCATGAAAGCCGTGCTCGACATCAAGCCGATCCTGCTCGCCCCCCGCTCGATGCATCGCATCGAAAACGGCAAGGGCACCGAGGTGTTGTGCCTCCAAGGTGCGGTGTGGATCACCCAGGAGGGCGATCCGCGCGACATCGTCCTGAGCCCAGGCCAATCCTTCGTGGTCGACCGCAGGGGTGTTGCCGTCGTGTACGCGCTGAAGGAGGCCGCGATCACGGTCGGCACTCCGGGACACGTCTCGCCAGCCCCAGCGCCGCGCCGCGCGGCCTGAGCCCAAACCCCGGGGGACGGCCCCATGCTCTACGAGATCCATCGCTATCCCGCCGACATGATCGACGTCGTGCGGGTTGCCGGCGGCGCGCGCGTGGTCATCCGGCCCGTGCTGCCGCAGGATGCGGAGCTGACCGCGGCGTTCTTCCGCGGCCTGTCGGGTCCCTCCCGCTACGATCGCTTCCTGAGCCCCTTGCGCGAGCCGCCGCCCGAGCTGCTGGCGCACTTCACGCGTGTCGACTACGCCGATCATCTGGCGCTGGTGGCGGAAGTCTTCACCGGCGAGCGCGAGACGGTGATCGCGGAGGCCCGCTATGTACGCCACGCCGACCGGGAATCGGCCGAGTTCGCGATATCGGTGGCCGAATCCTGGCAAGGCAAGGGAATTGCCAGCCGCATGCTGTCGAAGCTGACCTGCCGGGCTGCCGCCGCGGGGGTCACGCGCATGACCGGCGAGACGCTCGCCACCAACCGGCGGATGCTCGCGCTGGCGCGCAAGGCGGGCTTTTCCCTCGAGCCGAGCCCGGATGTCGCCGGGCTGATCCTGCTGGAGAAGCTGCTGACGCCCGCAGCATCCGGCCGGGGCTGCAGCGATCTGCAAGTCGAGCTGGCGGCCTAGCCGAATACCGGGTCGATCCCATCTCGGCGGCCCCGGCGGCTTGTTGGCGCGGGCCTTCTCGTAGAGATGCGCCACGTCCTCGAGCACCGCTTCGTCGATGCCGACCAGCGCGTTGCCGCTGGTGGCCTGCATGCGCAACTGCTCGTATTGCTGCATGGGCCCGCTGCGGCGTCGCTTGCCGTTGCCGCCGCATCGATCCTGTGGTCCCTTTAGCCGTAGCCGTTGCCGGCGCTGATCGTCGAGGTAGCAGCCTTTGGCCCGAAACTGGATGAGCGCATCGCCCGAGGCCCGCGTCGAGGTCGTGCCGCGCATCGCCGACATCCCGGCAGATGCTTGGGATGCGTGCGCCAATCCCGACCCGGCCGTCCACAATCCCTTCATCGCGCACGGCTTCCTGAAGGCGCTCGAGGACGCGGGCTCGGTCGGCGGCAACACCGGCTGGACGCCGCGCCACCTTGTGCTCAAGGATGCACACGACACGATTGCCGCGTGCGCACCCTGCTACCTGAAATCGCACAGCAAGGGTGAGTACGTGTTCGACCACGCCTGGTCCGATGCCTACGCGAGAGCCGGCGGGCGCTACTACCCCAAGCTGCAGATCGCCGTGCCGTTCACGCCCGTGCCGGGGCGGCGCCTGCTCGTGCGTCCGGGGCCCGAGAGCGCGGCCAACGAGGCGCTGCTGGTAGGCGCTGCCGCCGAGCTGGTTACCCGCAACAACCTGTCGGGCCTGCACGTCACGTTCTCGAGCGAGGAGGAGTTCACGCACCTCGGCAACCGCGGCTTTCTGCAGCGCACCGACCAGCAGTTCCACTGGCGCAATGCCGGCTACGGCTCGTTCGACGATTTCCTGGCCTCGCTGGCCTCCCGCAAGCGCAAGGCGGTGCGCAAGGAACGCGAGCAGGCTCTGGCCGACGGCCTCGAGATCGAGTGGGTGCAGGGCTCAAACATCACCGAGGCGCACTGGGACGCGTTCTTCGCCTTCTACATGGACACGGGGTCGCGCAAGTGGGGCCGGCCCTATCTCAACCGCAAGGCATTCTCCCTGATCGGGGCTGCGAGCGGGGAGCGCTCTTTGCTGATGCTCGCCAAGCGCGGCAGGCGGCCGATCGCCGGATCGCTGCACATGATCGGCGGGGACTGCCTCTACGGGCGCTACTGGGGCGCTGTCGAGCACCATCCGTTCCTGCATTTCGAGCTGTGCTACTACCAGGCCATAGAATACGCGATCGAGCATGGAATCGCGCGCATCGAGGCGGGGGCGCAGGGCGAGCACAAGCTAGCGCGCGGCTACATGCCGACCAAGACGTTCTCGGCGCATTACATCGCCGATCCGGCGCTGCGCCGGGCGATTGCCGACTATCTCGTGCGCGAGCGCGCCTACGTCGATGCGGCGGCCGATGAGCTCAGCGAATACGCGCCGTTCCGCAAGGCGGGCGATCAGGCCTGACGCGGGAAGCTGTAGGCGATGAAGTTGCCGACCCCTTCGCTGAGCTCCTTGGGGCCGACGAAGTTCATCAGCCATCCGGCGATCAGCAGCATGAGCACGACGGAAGCGATCAGCGTGTCGCCGCGCTTTGCCGGGCACGCCGTGAGATAGCTCCCCGACGTGTAACGTTTGACTGCACTGACGGCTCTTTCACAGGGCGCCGACACGGCTGTACCCTCCCCAATTATCATTTTGAGCATCATTGCACGGGTCGCCTTCGCATCCTCTTAACGTCACCGGCGACTTGACGACGAGGTTACGGGCCAATTAACAAACCTCAGAGCACGCGAGGAAAGGCGCCGATGGGCTACGATACCAACAACGTCTTTGCCAAGATCCTGAAGGGCGAGCTTCCCGCCCAGAAGGTCTATGAGGATGCCGAGACGCTCGCCTTCATGGACATCATGCCGCGCTGCCAGGGGCACACGCTGGTGCTTCCGAAGTCGCCCGCGCGCAACCTTCTCGATGCCAGCCCGGCCCAGCTCGCCGCCTGCATGAGGACGGTGCAGAAGGTATCCGTGGCGCTGATGAAGGCCTTCGACGCCACCGGCATCACGCTGACGCAGTTCAACGAGCCCTCCGGCGGGCAGGTCGTGTTCCATCTGCACTTCCACGTGATGCCGCGCTGGGACGGCGTGGCGCTCGGGCCGCATACCGGCAAGATGGAAAAACAGGAGGTGCTGGCCGCCAATGCCGAGAAGGTGAAAAAGGCCCTGGCGGCCTGAGCGGCCATGGCGAGGATTCTCGTTGTCGGCGCGAGCCGGGGCATCGGCCTCGAGACGGTCAAGCGCGCGCTCGCGCTGGGCCACAGCGTGCGGGCGTTTGCGCGTAACGCGGCGGCGATCGAGATCGCGGCACCCGGACTGGAGAAGGTGCCCGGCGACGCCCTCGATCGGGCGGCCGTCGCAAAGGCCGTTGCCGGCGTCGACGCCGTGATCGAGGTGCTGGGCGAGACCAAGGGACCCCAGGCCATGTTTGCCGGCACCACCTTGTTCTCGCGCGCAACCCGCATTCTCATCGATGCCATGCGTGCGCATGCGGTCAAGCGGCTCGTTGCCGTGACGGGGCTCGGCGCCGGCGACAGCCGCGGCCACGGCGGATTTCTTTACGACGCGCTGATCTTCCCGCTCGTCCTCAAGCGCGTCTACGACGACAAGGACGTGCAGGAGCAGATGATCAAGGCGAGCGGGCTGGACTGGACCATCGTCCGCCCGGGGCTGCTGACGAGCGGTCCGGCAACGGGAAAGGCGCGCGCGCTGACCGAGCCGGCGGACTGGCTGGCGGGCTCCATCAGCCGGGCCGACGTCGCCGAGTTCCTGGTGCGCGAGTCCTTCGAGCGCCGCTACGTCGGCAAGACGCCGCTCCTCATCCGATGAGCAGCTGGGGGCGCGATCCCGAGGGCGCGGCCGACGCCCTCATCCGGCGCAGCCTCGACGCGATCGAGTGGCGCGGCCGTATTCTGCTCGCCAACCCGTCGGGCGTGCTGCCGGCGCTGCTAGGCGAGCGCGGCATCGCCGCAACTGTGTGGAATCGCCGGCTCGCCGGCGAGCGA
>DATEVP010000052.1:0-4708 GCA_035258465.1 Hyphomicrobiaceae bacterium | reverse complement strand
CCGGCGGCGAGATGGTCCTCGAGCACGCGCATCTGCCCGGCCCACTCCTTGGCACCGCTCTCGACCATGTTGGCAAAGGCGGGGTTCTTGACCACCAGGCCATGAAATACCGGGCGCATGCCGCTGGCAAAATCGGTGGAGGCCCAGTCCATCCAGGATTCGGTCGTCGCCCGCGGCCTGAGGTCCTTGGGGTAGAGATCGGCGCGTCCGTGCTTCTCGGCCAGGTAGCGCACGATGGTGTTGCTCTCGCGCAGCCTGAAATCGCCGTCGTCGATGACGGGGACGACGCCCACGGGATTGATCTTGCGGAAAGTAGGATCGTCGGTGGACCTGAAGCCGCGGCCCCAGTCCTCGCGCTCGTACTTCTCGCCCACCTCGTCGAGCATCCACAGCACCTTGCGCACGTTGATGGAGTTGGCGCGCCCGTAGACCTTCATGGTGTCTCTCCCGTCCTGGATGGTTCCATATTAGATGGCTGCAGCCGGCCGTCCACCCTCGATCGTTTCGGGCTGAGCCTCTAGTGTTTCGGCAGCTCGTGGCGAGTCAGCCGGTAGTCGATCACCTCCGCGGTTTCCGATACGAGCCTGACCAGGACGACTTCCTGCAGCAAATCGTTCGCTAGGATATTACTGAGAGCGATGTTCAAGAGCGTCGCCTGATTCTCGCGTGTAAAGGTCTCCTCGTCGTCCGCCGTGAGAAAAATCAGCCCCGGATGCAGCTTTTTGCGAGCGTAGTGCCTGCGAAAGTCCGACATATTGTTGGTGACGATCACAAGGTTATATCTGAGAGCATAGCGCGCCACGGCTCTGTCCTTGGCGGTGCGCAGGTTGACCTCGTTGACGTGTCGTGCCGGAAAACCTCGCTGCCGCGCAACCTTCACGAGAGCGGGAGTGAGATTTTCATCAATCAGCAGCCCAAACTGGTGGGGCTGAAAGGCAGGTTCAGTCGAGCTTGACCCTCTTGGCTTTGCCACGCTTTGCTGCCGTCTTCGGTTTGGACAGCTCCGCCTGGCGCGGGCGTCCCCGCCTAGGGTTTGCCTCCACATACAGCGCCACAAGCTCAATCGTCTGTCTAGTGAGAGATGGGTATGTCGCATGCGTTTCGGCGACGCCGTGCTTACGCGCGAGCGCGCCCACCAAGTAGGCAGGAATCCGAGTGCCTTTTACGCAAGGCTCCCCGCCCAGAACCTCAGGATGGCGAGTGATCAGAGCCTCAGCCTGCTCGAGACGACTGCGCCCTCTATTCACCCGCTTTCGGTGTTCCGCGATATTCACCACGACACGACCCTTTTCCACGCTCACGGTGTCGCCCGACGACGGCTTCAACACCTCCGAGAGCAGGCGCCTGCGAAGAAACGGCGTAAACCAGCTCTCCATATCCCGGATCATGCTAAGAGCCAGAAGTCCCCTGCTCGAAATTCGTCTGATACCCTGCCCCGCCGATGCCAGATGCAAGGGGCGCAGCTCCCGCGCGAGAGCGTTGCTGATGCGCTTCTGAAGCTGCCCGAGGATTGCCGCTGCTTCAGGAACGCTGAACTCGCGCTCTTCGCGGCTCCGGCGAGAAGCCCGCATACTGGCCTTTTCCTAATGTGTCTCTCGTCTGAGAAGGATATACGCTGCTAACGTGCGGCGTTCAATATTTAATTGTCTCACTACTGAGACAATTGATCGATCTTGGAGATCTATTCCTTGGCCGCCGCTAGAACTCCAGCCGGTTGACGCGCACGACTTGCGGCAGGGCGCGGATCTTGGCCAGCACCTCCTCGGCCACGGGCTCGTCCACCGCCACCATGCAGATGGCGTCGCCGCCCGGCTTGTCGCGGCCGAGGTTGAAGGTGGCGATGTTGACGCCGGCCTCGCCCATCACCGTGCCGAAGCGGCCGATGAAGCCCGGCTTGTCGGCGTTGCGGATGAACAACATGTGCGGGGCCAGCTCGAACTCCATGTCGATGTCGCGCACCTGGATGATGCGCGGGCGGCCGTCGGAGAACACGGTGCCGGCGACGGAGCGGTCGTACCGGTCGGCCTGCACGGTGAGGCGGATGTAGCTCTCGAAGGCGCCTTCCTGCCCGCGCGTCACTTCCTCCAGCCGGATGCCGCGCTCGCGCGCGCTGACGGCCGCCGACACCATGTTGACCTCGGTGAGCAGCGGGCGAAGCAGGCCGGCAAGCGCCGCGGCGGTGAGCGGCTTGGTATTGAGCGAAGCGACCTCGCCCGAATACTCGAGCCGCACGCCCCTGATGCTGGTCTCGGTCAGCTGCCCGGCGAATGAGCCCAGCTGCTCGGCGAGCTTGACCCAGGGCCTGAGGCGCGGCGCCTCCTCGGCGGTGATGTTGGGGAAGTTGACGGCATTGGAGATGGCCCCCTTGAGCAGGTAGTCCGCCATCTGCTCGGCGACCTGCAGGGCGACGTTCTCCTGCGCCTCGCTGGTGGCGGCGCCCAGGTGCGGCGTGCAGATGACGTTGGGGAGGCCGAAGAGCGGGCTCTCCTTGGCCGGCTCGACCTCGAACACGTCGAAGGCCGCGCCCGCCACGTGGCCGCTTTTCAGGGCCTCGGCAAGCGCGCGCTCGTCGACCAGGCCGCCGCGCGCGCAGTTGACGATGCGCACGCCCTTCCTGGTTTTCTTGAGTGCCGCCGCGTCGATGATGTTGCGGGTCTTGTCGGTGAGCGGCGTGTGCAGCGTGATGAAGTCGGCGCGGCGCAGGAGATCGTCGAGCTCGACCTTCTCGACGCCCAGCTCCATCGCCCGCTCCGGCGACAGGAACGGATCGTAGGCGAGGACCCGCATCTTCAGGCCGACGCCGCGATCGGCAACGATCGAGCCGATGTTGCCGCAACCGATCACGCCCAGCGTCTTGGCGAAGAGCTCGACGCCCAGGAATCTGGTTTTCTCCCACTTGCCGGCCTGGGTCGAGCGGTCGGCCTCGGGGATCTGCCGGGCCAGCGCCATCATCAGCGAGATGGCGTGCTCGGCGGTGGTGATGGAATTGCCGAAGGGCGTGTTCATGACGATGATGCCCTTGGCGGTCGCGGCCTTGACGTCGATGTTGTCGACGCCGATGCCGGCGCGGCCGACGACCTTGAGCCGCTGCGCGGCGGCGATCACCTTCTCGGTCACCTTGGTGGCGCTGCGCACGGCGAGCCCGTCGTAGTCGCCGATGGTTTTCTCCAGATCTTCCTTGGAGAGGCCGACGTCCACGTCGGTGTCGATGCCCCGCTCCTTGAAAATGGCGACGGCGGCGGGCGACAGCTGGTCGGCAATGAGTACGCGGGGGGCCATGTTTGAGTCCTTATGCTGGCGTCCTGCCCGCGAAGGCGGGCATCCACGCCACTCTCTATTTGCAGGCGGATGCTTGCGTGGATTCCCGCCTGCGCGGGAATGACGGTCAAGCCGCCTTGGCGAGGGAGGCTTTGGCTTCGGCGAAGGCCCAGTCGAGCCACTGGGTCAGCACCTCGACGTCGGATGCCTCGACCGTGGCGCCGCACCAGATGCGCAAGTTGGGCGGCGCATCGCGATGACCGGCGATGTCGCGCGCGGCATTCTCCTTGTCGAGCCTCGACTCCAGCTGCTTGACGAAGGCGCGCTGTGCCTCTTCCGGCAGCTTGCCGACGACCGGATCGACGATCTTCAGGCACACCGAGGTGTTTGAGCGCGTGGCCGGGTCGACGGCGAGGCTCGCCAGCCACGGCGTGCGGGCGGCCCAGTCGTAGAGGACCTTGGCGTTGGCATCCGCGCGGGCGTGCAGCGCCTCGAGGCCGCCGATACCCTCCGCCCAGCCTAGCGCGTCGAGATAATCCTCCACGCACAGCATCGACGGGGTGTTGATGGTCTCGCCATCGAACACTTCCTTCATGAACTTGCCGCCCTTGGTGAGGCGAAACACCTTAGGGATGGGCCAGGCGGGCGTGGTGGTCTCCAGGCGCTCGATGGCGCGGGGCGACAGGATCAGCATGCCGTGCGCCGCCTCCCCGCCCAGCACCTTCTGCCAGGAGAAGGTGAGCACATCGACCTTGGCCCAATCGATCGGCTGGGCGAAGATGGCGGAGGTGGCGTCGGCGAAGGTCAGCCCCTTGCGGTCAGCCGCGATCCAGTCGCCGTTGGGCACGCGCACGCCGGAGGTGGTGCCGTTCCAGGTGAAGAGCACGTCGCGGGCGAAGTCCACGCTACTGAGATCGGGGAGCTTGCCGTAGTCGGCCTCGATCACGCGCAGGTCCTCGAGCTTCAGCTGCTTGGCGGCGTCCGTCACCCAGCCCTTGCCGAAGCTCTCCCAGGCCAGCGCATCGACGCCGCGGCTGCCCAGCATGGTCCACATGGCCATCTCGAAGGCGCCGGTGTCGGACGCCGGCACGATGCCGCAGACATAGCCAGCGGGCAGGCCGAGCAGCGCCTTGGTTTTGTCGATGGCGAGCTTGAGGCGCGCCTTGCCTTCCTTGGCGCGATGCGAGCGGCCGAGGAATGCCTTTTCGAGGTTTTTGAGGGACCAGCCCGGGCGCTTGGCGCAGGGGCCGGAGGCAAAATTGACGTTTCCCGGCCGCTTGGCCGGCTTCATCGCCGTCGTCATGTGACCTACCCTTCCAGATAGATGCCCCTCGGTGGGGAGGGGTGTCCCGCGGCGGCGTTTAATGGCAGCAGCCGGGGTTGTCAATGCGATTTGGGTAGGGCGCCTACGGAAAGACTGGCCGTGACACGAAAGCGGCGGGCCGGGGCC
>DATEVP010000051.1:0-2149 GCA_035258465.1 Hyphomicrobiaceae bacterium | reverse complement strand
CAGGGGGAGGAGGGATTGCGGCACGCCTCGCGCTCCACGTCCGACTAGCTCTTCAACCAAGATCGCTCCTCGCCGAGCCCTGCAACCCCCGCCATTTCGCCATTTTGTCCGGTTACTCATTGAGCGGCTGGGCGGGCGCGTCGAACAGGGTTGCGCCCAAGAAAATGATCGCCGTCAACGGCACGCAGGCACTCGATCTGGGGGAAGAAGTTGCGGCTCCTCGCCGGCGGCTTCGGATCGAGGCGTTCCATCCCTCCTACCGCCGCTTCATTGCGGAGCTGACCAGCTGCGCCCGCGAGCTGGAGGACCTCGCCGACAGCTTTCCAGCGCTGCTGTTCGCGCTGGTGAGCGGGTTTGCGACGGCGCCCGAGCGCGCCCGCGCCTGCGAGCTCGTCTGCGACGGGGCGCCGCTGCGCGAGGCGGCCGACACGCTGGGGCTGGCCTGGTGGCTGCGCAAGCTGCCGGCGCAGGCCTTCAGCGAGCCCTTGCCCGTATTTCCGACCGACCAGGAATTTGCCTTCCGCATCGCCAGCCTGATCCCGCGCGAGGTGCGCCGCCTGCCGATCTGGCTCGGCCGCGTCGGCTACGCCTACGAGTGCGGCGGGGAGGCCTACGCGCTGTGGATCGCACGCCAGGCTGATCTCACCAGCCCGCCGGAGGACGTCTTCATGTTCATGGCGGCCTGGGCCTGGTTCGGCTCGCATCCGGGCCACATCGGCCACCGCCTCGTGCGCCGGCCCTGGACCTCGGAGATGAGCTTCAAGCGCGCCCGCGAGGAGATGACGGCCTGGCGCCAGCGGCTGCGGCTCATCGATTGCCTGGGGCCCGGCATCGAAAGCCCCTGGCTGACGGATGGGGCCGCGTCGGGTTTCAGCTTCGTTGCCTTGCGCACGGTCGACGACTTCATCTCCGAGAGCGTGGCGCTCGAGAACTGCCTCGACCAGTACGCCGACCATCTCCAATCGGGCCTCACGGCCCTCTTCTCGATCCGCAAGGGCGCTCGCCACATTGCCTGCGTCGAAATCGGGCGGCACGGCGAAGAGGCCGCCATGCCCACCATCGTGCAGCTGCGCGCGGCTCGCAACCGGAGCGCGCCACCCGAGGTCTGGCAAGCCACGTTCGGCTGGATGGGCAGTCAGCGCCTCGAGCCGCTCTCTCTCCAGCGCCATGCGCCCACCCCGATCAAGCGGCTGGAGGCGCGCCGGCACCTGTGGCGCCCCTACCTTCAGCACCTGACGGGGTCGCGCCACGAGCCGGTCTTCCGGCGGGCGGCGTTTCAGCCGGCGCGCCTGCCGAACCCGGAACGGAGACCGACGCTGCTGAGGCGGCCGCACGATGCCGGGCCGGCGCCGCAAGCAACGCGCCACGAGCGGGCGGCCACCGCGACGCCGCGATGCTTGCCTCGGGCCCTGCCCGAGCAGGCTTGATCGGGCTCACGGCTCGCTGCGGCGTGCCGTGACTGCGCGCGAGCCTCGCTGCGGGATCTCGAAGAATCGGCGCGCTGTGCACAGACGACGCGGAAGTGCGCTGCAGGACGGCGTCTTATCCACAATCGCCAAGCCGGCGTTCCTGCCGTTTGTTCGCCGGCGGTGCTATCGATGGGCAAGGCCGTGGAGCGGCGGGTGTTCCGCGCGCCGCGGAACCGCAAGCTGCTAGCCGTCCGGAAGCTCGCCTTGGATGCCTGTCGTCGATGGTGGAGGCAATGACGCGATCGTTTCTGCGAGCCCGACGTGCGGCGATCGGTGCCGGAGTGTCGGCGGCGTTCGCGCTTGCAGCGCCGGGATGCGCGTGGGTCGATGGGCCCGAGGGTTACCGCACGAGGGCTGGCGGCTACACGCAGACGTCGTCGATCAAGGATTCGGCGCCCTCCCCGGTGGCGGCGGCAAAGCCCAAACCGAAGGAGGCCGCGGCCAGCGACGCCAACGTCGGCGTCGCCGTGCCCAAGGCCCCGCCCCTGTCGAAGCCGGCGCAACTCGCCCAAGAGACGGCCTGCGTCAACGTCGAGCAATGTGCCTCCGTGCTCAAAGCCATGATCGACGATCCCCGTCGGGGGTGGATGAACTGGCCGGCGAGCGCAACGACGCTCGCCAACGGCGTTCGCCTCTTCGCCTATCGGACCCTGCGCCCCAAGCTCACCTGCAGCGAGCTC
>DATEVP010000050.1:0-3627 GCA_035258465.1 Hyphomicrobiaceae bacterium | reverse complement strand
CACGTGGCGCACCACCAGCTCGAACAGCGCGACGAGGTCTTTCTTCGGACCGGCGGGGTCAGTGGCCATCCACCCATCGCGGCCGGAGCCGTAGAGGACCGGGAAGTCGAGCTGCTCGTCGGTGGCATCGAGGTTGGCGAATAGGTCGAAGATCTCGTTCAGCACCTGCTCGTGGCGCTCGTCCGGCCGGTCGATCTTGTTGATGACGACGATCGGCCGCAAGCCCTGCTTGAGGGCCTTGGACACCACGAACTTGGTCTGCGGCAGCGGGCCTTCGGAGGCATCCACCAGCACGATGGCGCCGTCGACCATGTTCAAGATGCGCTCCACCTCGCCGCCGAAGTCGGCGTGCCCGGGCGTGTCGACGATGTTGATGCGGGTCGCCTTCCAGAGGATGGACGTGCACTTGGCCAGGATGGTGATGCCGCGCTCGCGCTCCAGGTCGTTGCTGTCCATCGCCTGCGCTTCGACCTTCTGGTTTTCGCGGAAGGCGCCGGCCTGCTTGAGAAGCGCATCGACCAGTGTCGTTTTGCCATGATCGACATGGGCGATGATCGCAATGTTGCGAAGTTCCATTACGGTTCCTTAAGGGATTGCGTGGCTTGTCGCCAACGGGGGAGCGCGGCAGATGCTGCAGCGCGCCAACTCTCGTGGGGCGGGTAGCATATTCCGCGCTCCACCGCCAGCGCGCCCGCCCCCGCCTACTGGCACATCCATGCTTCATCACGGCCACTTTCGAGGGGCACCCACGCGGCCTGCCTGAACAGGGCCGGTGAAGCGAGAGGTGCATGTTCGATCGCAGAAAGACCGACAAGTCCGACGGGGCGGCTGCCGAGATCACGCTCGAGGGCGGGCGCGAGCTCAAGGGCAGGTTCATTCTCACGCCCGGCCGGACACTGACCGAGCTGCTGAACGGCTCCGCGATCTTCATCGAATTCGAGCCGTTCGGCGGCGAGCGCATTCTGATTGCCAAGTCGGCCGTGCAGGCGATCAAGCCCATGGACGTGCCGGGTCTGCCGAGCCTGCCGGCGGGGACGAAAGACACCGACGCCTTCGATCCCTACGCCATTCTCCGGATCGACCGCGATGCCGGCGCCGAGGAAGTGCGCCAAGCCTATCTCGATCTCGCCAAGACTTATCATCCGGACCGGTACGCGACCGTGGAGCTGCCGCCGGAGGTGCGGGCCTATCTCGCTGCCGTGGCGCGCCGCATCAACGCCGCCTACGAGGCGGTGCAGGATGCGCTCAAGAAGCGGGCGGCTCGCCAGGACCCGGTTTTCACCAAGGCGGGCCAGGCCTGAGCGGCCGGCAGGCTCAGGTGGGTCGCCGCCGGCGAATGTTGAGCGCGGCGGGCAAGCCCGCGAAGATCACGAGCAGCAACAGATAGACCGCGCCGGTCAAACCGACGCCTCGCCCAGCACGCTTCTTGCTCCGCCACGGTGCCAGGGAGGCGCGCGTGCCAAAGCGGCACGAGCACAGCGGGGAGCGGGCATGTTCGAGCGCAACAGAATCGACAACGTCCCGGAAACGACCGCCGTTCCCGTCGAGATCGCGTTCGCGGACGGCACCGTCGGCAAGGGCAAGCTGCACGCCCCGCTCGGCAAGACGGTTGCGGATACCTTGAACGGCGGCGGCGGCTTCATCGAGTTCGAGCCCTACGGCGGGGAGCGCAGCTACGTGGCCAAGGCTCAGCTCGCTTCCGTCAAGCTGGTCGGCGTGCCGAAGGCAACGAGCCTCAGCGCGCGGATCAAGGATGTCGACGGCTTCGACCCCTATGCGGTGCTGCGCCTGAGCGAAGGCGCAAGCCGCGAGGAGATACGCCAGGCCTATTTCGCGCTGGCCAAGGCCTATCACCCGGACCGCTACGCCACGGCCGAGCTGCCGGAGGAGGTGCGGGAGTACCTGGCCGCCATGGCGCGGCGCATCAACGCGGCACACGCCGCGCTCGAGGTCCCGGAGAGGAAGAAGGCGACGCGGGCCGAGCCGGTGTTCACCACGCCGGCGCGGTGAGAACCGAAGGACCTTTCTTCGCCCGGCCTGACGGCGACTCGCCTCAGTGTCAGGTTGCGCGGCCGTTGGGCGCCGACGGACGTCCTGCGCCGTCGCCGGCCGGCTGGCGCCAGGGTTTGGGGGTGGCGTTTTCCTTGTCGTAGAGCTGGCCCAGCAGCTCGTCGATGCGCGGATCGGGAGAAGCCTCGCGATCCTGACGGGCGCGCTGGCGGTCTTGTGCCCGGCTTGCGCGCTTCGTAGAGCCAGACACCTTCATCCGCCGCCCGCCGGAGATCAGCAGCGGGTGATCGGGTGCTTCCTGGTCGAGCTCCTCCAGGAACGTCTCGCGCAGGGCATAGAACGACTGCAGGATGGCGTCGCGCACGAGGTTGCGCGTCCCGGCATCGGCGTCCGGGATCTTGCGGGGATCCAGCGTCTGCAGCGCGCGGCGCATGTCGTGCAGCGGCGCGAACGGGTAGAGGCCGACCAGCTCGTTTGTCTCGCCGACGTTCTGATAGACCGAGCGCATGTTGTCGATGGTCTCGGACAGCCGGCAGAAGGTGGCGAGGTACTGCTCCAGGTTGGGGCGCTCGAGCTGGGTGTAGGCGAACAGCGCCGACTTGGTGGCGATGATGTCGCGCCATTCCTCTTTCAGCGCCTCCACGAAGCTCGACCGCTTCTGAAACATGTTGGCGATGTAGGCGACGCCGCCGGTGGCGATCAGCAGCGACATGTCGCGCAGGTACTCGTAGGCGTCTTTCAGGATCTTCTCGGCGCCGGTGCCGGCGAACACCGGAATGTGGTCGGCGATCTTGGCGATGAAGGAGATGCCGAGCACCAGGATCAGCAGCACATAAACGCGCCGCAGGCTGCGCTTGAGCGTCGAGCGGGTCATGGAGTGCTTCCCTCGCGATG
This sequence comes from Hyphomicrobiaceae bacterium, assembly GCA_035258465.1. Classification (GTDB taxonomy): domain Bacteria; phylum Pseudomonadota; class Alphaproteobacteria; order Rhizobiales; family Hyphomicrobiaceae; genus AWTP1-13. The sequence goes on along the minus strand of DATEVP010000050.1, from coordinate 723 downwards.
GGCCTCTAGGCCAGCAGGGCCGCGGCCGAGGGATGCAGCATGGGGCAATATCCGGCTGAAAGTACGGCAACGATGCTCCGTGGCGTCAGCACCTCGAGCTCCTGAGATATGGCCGACCCGGTAACGAGCGCTGCATAGCCCGCGTGGTCCCAGGCCAAAAGGTGATTGCCGGCAACGAGATGGGGGCGCAAGGCGCCGCCGTCCGCGGCGTAGCGCACGAATGCGCCGCTGGGGATGTCGGCCAGCCGCGCCCGGAACGTGACTTTCCTCCCGCCCGGCCCGACGCGCTCGGCGTGCAGCACCTCGTCCATCTCGGCGGCGCGGGGACGCTGGGCCAGCCCCTGCGAGCGCGCCCACAGGGCGGCAAAGGTCTCCGCTTCCTGCCGGCGGCACTCGAAGCAGGGCCGGTGCCCGGCTGCCAGCGCGGTGGCTTCATCCAGGAAGAACAGCTAGGTGTAGCGGTTGGGCTGCATCCCCTCGCGGTGGCGGCCCTTGAACTGGAGCCGGCAGGCGATCCACAGCTTGGAGTGCCAGCGCCGGGCCCCGAGCGTCCGATCCGGCCGGTGGAACGGGCCGCCGCGGTTGCCCAGCATCAGGCCGCGGTGCGGCGTGGCAACGATCTCGCCCTCGGGAGTGACGCGGTTCTGGAGGGGCATCGCAGGATCTGCCAAGATCGGGGCGCGGGTTGACGGAGACGAGAATGACCGACGCGACCGTGCATGT
>DATEVP010000049.1:0-3154 GCA_035258465.1 Hyphomicrobiaceae bacterium | reverse complement strand
CGGGCTTAAGCGAAGCTGCGGGCCGCTCTCCGAGGCATCGCCCGGTTCGCCAATGGCTTGCTGCGGCCTATGGTCAGGCCGGGCAACTTGAGGCAGCCCGCGAGGAAGCAGCCGCCGTTCTGGATATCGAGCCGGAGTATACGATTCAAGGCATGGCGAAGCAGTTCTCGCCCTTTAGACGCGCAGAAGACGCCGAGCATCTATTCGACGGCTTGCGTAAGGCCGGCCTGCCGGAGAATTGACAGCGTTGCGTGTCATCCATTCCATTCGGCCGCCGGTTCTTCGCACCGCACGACAGGATGCACCTATTTAACCTCGCTTGGACCGGTTTGGGTCAACTGCGTCGATTGACGGACGTTGACTCTTGGTCAGCTCGGCCCCCGATACTGACCGTGAACGCGGACGTCGCGGACCTTCAGCCTCGTGCAAATGCACTAAATCGCTGCCGCGATAGCCGCTGCGCGGGGTGCCCGATGGAGGGCTGGGTACCCAGTCGAGAGGAGACCATAGCGGGGTGGGGAGCCCCGTCCTGAGGATCGAGGTCTTGGCAACCTCACTCAGGAGAAGCTCCCATGAGTACTGATACTACCGTCAGCCCGCTGCGCCGGCGCATGATCGAGGATATGGCTGCCCGCAAGCTGGGGCCTCACTCGCACAGGAGCCACATCGACAGCTGTAGGCGGTTCGCCGCATTTCTCGGCCGGTCGCCTGATACGGCGACAGCCGACGACGTGCGCCGCTTCCAACTGCATCTGATCGAGAGCGGGTTGAGCATCTGCAATCGCAACCGGATCATGACGGGGGTGAGGTTTCTGTTCCGCGTCACGCTGCGGCGGCACGATCTCGCCGCCGAGGTCTTCCACATCAAGGAGCCACAGAAGCTGCCGCTCGTCATGAGTCCCGAGGAAGCCAAGCGCCTGCTCGCCATGGCGGGCAATCTCAAGGTCCACGTCATGCTGGCGCTCGGCTATGGCTGCGGGCTACGCGCGGGCGAGATCGTTCGGCTGCGAGCCGGCGACATCGACAGCGCGCAGATGATCATCCGCATCGTGCAGTCCAAGGGTCGCAAGGATCGCCACGTCATGCTGCCGCCGGAGGTGCTCGCGCTGCTGCGGCAATGGTGGAAGGCGCGGCCGACCCGCTACGATGCAGGCGTGCCGCCACAGGAGCGCTGGCTGTTCCCCGGACGTCGACGGGGACTGCATCTGACGACGCGCCAACTCAGCCGCCTGTTCCATGAGACGGCTGCAGCTGCCGGCATCAAGAAGCGCGTCAGCCTGCATTCGCTGCGCCACAGCTTTGCCACGCATCTGCTCGAGGGCGGCACCGACATACGGCTGATTCAGGCTCTGCTCGGCCACGACAAGTTGGACACGACGGCGCGCTACACGCGCGTGGCCACAGGGCGCATCGCCGCCATCGAGAGCCCGCTCGCGCAGCTTGGCGGCACCCACCAGCGGCCGAGGAAGAGGCGTAAGCCCAAACCGGCGGCGTAACGCGCCACCGATGTGAGCCGCCCAACTCTGGAGGTCGCGGACATCTTCCGCGATCACGGGGCCGCTTGGCGTCGCGCCAACTGCGGTCACGTGAGCCTCGAGCAGTTGAAGGTGATGAGTGCGATCGAGCGCTGCCGCACGGCGGCGCTCGGCGGGCACGTTGCGCGCTGCGAGAACGGCGACTGCGGTTACACCGTCATCGCCTATAACAGCTGCCGTGATCGGCACTGTCCCAAGTGTCAGGGTGCGGCCGCGAGAGAATGGCTCGCGGACCGCGAAGCCGAGCTTCTGCCCGTCGGCTATTTCCATGTCGTCTACACGCTGCCGGCCCCGCTGCGCGAGATCGCCTATCAGAACAAGCGGGTGATCTACGGCCTGCTGATGAAAGCGTCGGCAGAAGCCACGATTGCAATCGCGGCCGACCCCAAGCATCTGGGCGCACGCATCGGCATCATCGCCGTGCTCCACACCTGGGGCTCCGCTCTCACCCATCATCCCCACGTGCACATGATCGTGCCGGGCGGAGGACTGTCAGAGGATGGCTCGCGATGGATCGCCAGCCGGCCGCGCTTCCTCGTGCACGTCAACGTGCTCTCGCGCCTGTTCCAGGGACGCTTGCTGGCGATGCTGGCCAAGGCCCACACGCAAGGCCAGCTAAAGTTCTTCGGCGACCATGCGGCACTCGCCGACAGACGAGCGTTCAAAAGGTTCCTGGCGCCGCTGCGCAAGATCGAATGGGTGGTCCACACCAAGGACCCGTTCGCCGGGCCTCAGCAGGTGCTGCGCTATCTCTCCCGTTATACCCATCGCGTCGCCATCTCCAATCGCCGCTTGGTCTCGGCCGACGACAACGGCGTCGCCTTCCGCTGGAAGGACTACCGCATCGACGGACCCGGCCGGTGGAAGACGATGACGCTCTCCCCGCACGAGTTCATACGGCGCTTCCTGATGCACGTGCTGCCCAAGGGCTTCCACCGCATCCGCCACTATGGCCTGTTCGCCAACGGCAACCGCACCGCCAACATCGCCCGCGCTCGCGAGCTGCTCGGTGCGGCACCCCGCGTCGTTGAGCCTGAGGAGCAGAAGGCGGCCGCGCCGGACGAGCCGCGCGTGCTGCCCTGCCCCTGTCCCCGCTGTGGCGGCCGCATGATCGTGATCGAGGTCTTTGCACGCGGCTGCGAGCCCAGATATCGGCCGACGCCTGTTCCGACGCCGATCAGGATCGACACGTCATGACGGCTGCTCGCATCGCGCCCCGCAAAGCCGCCCCTTCCGAACGCCGGTCATCGGCTGGCGGCGATCCCGCTCGCCTTGTCAGGCATCGCACCTGGCTCACAGCAAGCGCCAAGCAACGCCTCCAGACACCTTCCGCTCGTCCAGCCACCCCAGGCCGCCCTGCCAGCAGCACGTCCCCCGTCCAAGCCACCATCCCCACGATGCCCGCCGCGGCCAAATCCCCATAGAGCCCGCTGCGCCGCCGGCGCCCCACCTTCCGCGATTTCGTGCCTTGGCGCTTCTCGGACGCCCCCGCTCGGCGCGCGTGGATAGCCCGTCATGCAGGCGTCCGAGAAACCTGCACAGATTCGGAAGTAACTACCACTTACATATAGCTGGGGGTGTGAGCTGTGGAACGCCCTGCGCCTAACGCACGAATCTTG
>DATEVP010000048.1:0-3608 GCA_035258465.1 Hyphomicrobiaceae bacterium | reverse complement strand
GCGGATGGAGCCGGCCCGTGCCGTCGACGAAATGCTGTGCTGGACGAAGCTGGTCTGGAGGCCCTGGGCGCCGAACTCCCGCGTGCAGAAGGTGCGGGCGAAGAAACCTCGCTCGTCCACGGCGGGCTCCAGCTCGATGAGCCGCACGTCCGCGAGATTGGTCTGCCGAAACAGCATTGCTCCTCCGATCAAGGATCGGCAATTGATCGACCAGGCTCGCTTGCGAGCCTTGCCGTCAGTTCAATTGCGCCTGCACGCCTTCCTGCAGCGCCAGCACCTGGCCCGCGAGGTAGAGCGAGCCGCAGATCAGGATCCTGAGCGGCTGGCCTTCCCCCTGTTGCAGGCGGCGGATGGCGGCCTCGACGTCGCCCGCCGCCTCGGCGGCAAGACCGGCCGAGCCGGCGATCTCGGCCAGGGCGCCCGGATCGTGCGGGCGGTCGTGCGCGCCCGGGACGGGCACCGTGACGACGCGGCGGACGAGGCCGCGGAAGTGCTCGAAGAACGCGGGTGCATCCTTCTGGCCCATCATGCCGACGATCAGGCCGACGGGCTTCGGCGCCCGCTCCTCCAGCTCCGCCAGCGTCTGGGCGATGGCCTCGGCGCCGGCGGGATTGTGGCCGCCGTCGAGCCACAGCTCCGAGCCCGGCACGAGCAGGCGCGAGAGCGGGCCGTTGTTGAGCGGCTGCATGCGCGCGGGCCAGCGCACGTCGAGGAGCCCGCGCTCGATGGCGGCGGCATCGGCGAGGCCGAGGCGTTTCAGCTGCAGGGCGGCGGCGACGGCCGTGCCGGCGTTGACGATCTGGTGCTGGCCCATCAGCGCGGGCAGGGGCAAGTCCATCAGGCGTTCGGCGCTCTGGTAGATGAGCCGTCCGCGCTGCTCGAAGGACTCGTAATCCTGGCCCCAGACGATGAGCGGGGCGCCGACATGCTCAGCGGCGGCTTCGATGGCGGCGGCGGCTTCCGGCGGCTGGCGCGAGACGACGGCCGTGACGCCGGACTTGAGAATGCCGGCCTTCTCGCCGGCGACCTCGGTCACGGTGGGCCCAAGCTTGTCGGCATGGTCGAGCGAGACCGGGGTGATGACGCAGAGCGCCGGCGTTGCGACGACGTTGGTCGCGTCGAGCCGGCCGCCGAGGCCCACCTCCAGCACGACGGCGTCGGCGGGCCGCTCGGCGAAGGCGAGAAAGGCCGCCGCCGTGGTGATCTCGAAGAAGGTGATGGCATCGCCGGCATTGACGCGCTGCACGCGCTCCAGCAGGGCGACGAGCTCGGCCTCGCCGATGGGCCGCGTCGTGCCGCCGCTGCCGGCGAGCTCGATGCGCTCGTGGAAGCGGACGAGGTGGGGCGAGGTGTAGACGTGGACCCGCTTGCCGGCCGCCTGCAGCATGGCCTTGAGGAACGCGGCGGTGGAGCCCTTGCCGTTGGTGCCGGCGATGTGGATGACGGGCGGGAGGCGCTGCTGCGGGTTGCCGAGCTTGGCGAGCAGCGTCTCGATGCGGCCGAGCGAAAGATCGATCAGCCGCGGGTGCAGCTGTCGCAGCTCGGCCAGGAGCTCGTCGCTCGTGCGCATGCTGCCCCGTAGCATATCGGGGCGGAAAAACAACCGCCGGGAGGCGCCGCTTTTGGTGTCGCTAGATCAATTCAGGGCTTGACGCGAGGGCCGGGACAGCCGTGCCGCAGCGTGGGCGTTACGGCCGGGTGCGGGGATTGCCGTCGCTGGTCCTGTCGCCTGCCGGAAAGCGATCTTCCTCCTCCACGGCCTCGGGCTCGATCACATCGGGGGCGCGCGCCAGCGTCTCGATGGTCTGGCCGTCGACCGGGCTGCCGTTGAGATAGCCGCGCTCGGCCATTTTCGATGCGATCGGCCTGGCCGCGCGAGCCACCGCCTCGCTGGGGGACAGCAGGCGGCACAGGCGCGCCAGCGTCTCGCGCAGCTTGTGGCGATGGACGACCATGTCGACCATGCCGTGCGCCAGCAGATATTCGGCCTTCTGGAAGCCCTCGGGCAGCTGCTCGCGGATGGTCTGCTGGATGACGCGGGGGCCGGCAAAGCAGATCAGCGCGCCGGGCTCGGCGATGTGCACGTCGCCCAGCATGGCGTAGGAGGCAGTGACCCCGCCGGTGGTGGGATCGGTCAGCACGACGATATAGGGCAGCTGGGCTTCGCGCAGTTTCTGCACGGCAATGGTGGTGCGCGGCATCTGCATCAGCGAGAGGATGCCTTCCTGCATGCGCGCTCCGCCCGAGGCGGCAAACAGGATGAAGGGGGTGCCCTTCTCGACCGCGCGCAGCATGCCGCTGATGACGGCCTCGCCGGCGGCCATGCCAAGCGAGCCCGCCATGAAGCGGAAGTCCTGCGCGGCGGCGACGACGTCGAGGCCTTCGAGCTGGCCCTCGCCGACCAGCACGGCGTCATCGAGCTCGGTCTCGCTCCTGGACGCCTTGAGACGGTCGCTGTAGCGCTTGCCGTCGCGGAACTTCAGCGGGTCCAGCGCGACCTCGCGCACCGGGACCTTGGCATATTCGCCGTTGTCGAACAGATGAGCCAAGCGCTTCTGCGCATCCATCCGCATGTGGAAGTTGGAGCCGGGGATGACGAACTGGTTGGCCTCGAGGTCCTTGTAGAAAACCATCTGCCCGGTGTCGGGGCACTTGACCCACAGGCTCTCCGGCAACTCGCGCTTGGTGGTCAGCAGGTTGCGAATTTTCGGACGGACGACGTTGTTGATCCAGTTCACGCGTCTTGTGCTCCTTCAGCTCCGCCTAGCCGAATGCTTAGGCTTTGCCGGATGGGCCGCCATTGCGCCCGATAGTGCGGCCCTGCCCCCCCGATGCGGTCTGCAACTTCAGGTGGTACGCAACGCCTGAGACAGGCTTCTGACAAGGTCTAGAACGTTGGGTACCGTTTTTCCAGTCGGTTCGCCGCGCGCGCCCAGGGTTTCCCTGATGGCGTTAACGAGCGCCGTACCCACGACCACGGCATCGGCGCCGGCGGCAATCGCTCTGGCCTGCTGAGGCGTCTTTACACCAAATCCGACGGCAACGGGAAGCTTTGTCGCCTTCTTGATGGCGGCAACTTGTGCGTGAACGGCGCCCACCTCGGGGGCCGCGGCGCCGGTGATGCCGGTGATGGAGACGTAATAGAGGAAGCCCGAGGTGTTGGCGAGCACGGCGGGCAGGCGCTTGGCGTCGGTGGTGGGCGTGGCGAGGCGGATGAAATGCAGGCCGCGCGCGATCGCCGGCAGGCACAGCTCGGCATCGGCTTCGGGCGGCACGTCGACGATGATGAGGCCGTCGACGCCGGCCTCTTTCGCGTCGTCGAGGAAGCGCTCGCGCGGGTAGACGTAGATCGGATTGTAGTAGCCCATCAGCACGATGGGCGTGGCGTCGTCGCCTTTGCGGAATTCGCGCACCAGCGCCAGTGTCTTGCTCATGCGCGCGCCGGCCTTCAGCGCGCGCTGGCCGGCGGCCTGGATCGCCGGACCGTCCGCCATCGGATCGGTGAACGCCATGCCGAGCTCGATCACGTCGGCGCCGGCCTTCGGCAACGCCTTGGCGATGGCGAGCGAGGTGTCGCTGTCGGGATCGCCCGCCATGGTGAAGGTCAC
>DATEVP010000047.1:0-9968 GCA_035258465.1 Hyphomicrobiaceae bacterium | reverse complement strand
GACGCCGGCCGCCGCGCCGAGCAAAAGGTCAATCAGCAGATGAAGCACGGGAGAAGAGAGGCCACCGAGCGCGGGCAGCTTCGCCAGCATGACCCAGAGCAAACCGGGAAGCGTGGGCAGAAAGAGAAGCACGACGCCGGTCAGAATGGCGCCGGCAAACGCGAAGGTGAGCACGGCAGCGAAGATGTCGGCCGCGAGGCTGGTCTCGCTGGTCGAACCTGTCGATACGCCAGTGCTGCCGAACGGCTTGATGGTCATCGTTCTGCGCCGGGGGGTCCCCACCCACCCTCGAGGGTCGTTAACGATCTTAGCCGGCGTCGGCGCACGCCGCCACGCGATCTCCCCAGGAAAACGTCGTCATTCCCGCCAAGCGAAGCGCTGTGCGGGAACCAGCTGCAAGCATGTCCTCTGCGGTTGGATTCCCACTTCCGCTGACGCTACGCGGAAATGACGATGGCGCCAGTCACCGACTCTCGATCTGGGAAAAAAAAGCGCCCTACTGATGCGCGCATTCCGCTGGCGATACAAAAAGCGTCAACGCAAGTCGAAAGGAAACGATGCGTTTACCCATATGCGGCACTCTGCATTCGGCCCTGTAAGCGTTCGTGGCCGTTTGTTCGATCTTGGGCCGCTTCGGCGGCTCGGAAGCGTCAGTAACAAGTCGAGTAGAGTTCCCGCCCTATGGCCAAGCTCGTCCTGATCGTCGACGACGATCCCGCACAGCGCCGCATCCTCGAAGAAACCATCAAGCGTCTCGGCTACGAGACCAAGTCCGCGCAAGGCGGCGAACAAGCCGTACAGATCCTCGAGGGACCGGACAAGGGCGCGATTGCGCTCGTGCTGCTCGACCTCGTCATGCCCGGCTTCGACGGCATCGAGGTATTGAAGCGCCTGGCGTCCAAGGCCGGCACGCCGCCCATCATCGTGCAGACGGCGCACGGCTCGATCGATTCAGCCATTACGGCGATGCGCGCCGGCGCGGTCGACTTCGTCATCAAGCCGACCTCCCCCGAGCGGCTCGAGGTGTCGATCAAGAGCGCGCTCAAGATCGAGGCGCTGCAGGGCGAGATCAGCCGCATCAAGAAGCGCGCCGAAGGCAGGCTCACGTTCTCCGACCTGATCGTCAGCGGGGACGCCATGCAGCGCGTGATCGCGCTCGGGCGCCGTGCGGCGGCCTCCAACATCCCCGTGCTGATCGAGGGCGAGAGCGGGGTCGGCAAGGAGCTGATCGCCCGCGCCATCCAGGGCGAGAGCGAGCGCAGGTCCAAGCCCTTCATCACGGTGAACTGCGGCGCCATCCCGGAAAACCTGGTCGAGAGCATCCTGTTCGGCCACGAGAAGGGCTCGTTCACCGGCGCCGTCGACAAGCGCCTGGGCAAGTTCCAGGAGGCCGACGGCGGCACGCTGTTCCTCGACGAGATCGGGGAATTGCCGCTGGAAGCCCAGGTCAAGCTGCTGCGCGCGCTGCAGGACGGCGAGATCGATCCCGTAGGCTCCAAGAAGCCGATCAAGATCGATTTCCGCCTCATCTCCGCGACCAACTGCGACATGATCCAGCTGGTCAAGGACGGCAAGTTCCGCGAGGACCTCTACTATCGCATCAACGTGTTCCCGATCTGGGTGCCGCCGCTGCGCGAGCGGCTAGAGGACGTGCCGGAGCTGGCGCTGCACTTCCTGGCGCGCTTCGCGGCCGAGGAAGGCCGGCGCGTCACGGGCATCAGCCAGGAGGCGCTGGAGCTGATCACGAGCTATTCGTGGCCCGGCAACGTGCGCCAGCTCGAGAACGCCATGTTCCGGGCGATCGTGCTCGCCGACGGGCCGCAGCTGACGGTGGCCGAGTTCCCGCAGATCGCCGCGCATGTGGAAGGTTTCCACGCGGCCATCCCGGCGGCCCCGGCCCAGGTCGATCGCCGGCCCGTCATCAAGGGGCCGGTGATGCTGGGGGCCGAGGATACCGTGCCCGACACCATGGAAATCGCATCCGCCTCGCCGGGCGGCAAGAGCTCGCTCGGCATCCCCGCCGTCACCGACAGCGGCGAGATCCGCTCGCTGGAGGCGATGGAGGCCGACATGATCCGGCTCGCGCTGGGCCGCTATCGCGGGCACATGACCGAGGTGGCGAAGCGCTTGGGCATCGGCCGGTCGACGCTCTACCGCAAGATGCGCGAGTTCGGGCTCGAGGAGCGGGTCGGCTGAACGGCCCCTCGTCCAGGCGTTGAACTGCCACAAAAAAACGCGCGGGACAGCGCAGCAATAGGGCGTGCCTCGCCTTCGCCGCAGAGCTACGGTAGCCCCGCCCAAACGGGAGGCACCCATGCTGTTGAGCCGAATGCTCGTCGTGTCCGCTGTGACGATGGCGGTTGCCGGCCTTTGCGCCTGGGCCAGCGAGGGCGGGCCATCGTTGACGTTTCCGCCGGCGCTTCCGGTCTTCGATTCCCAGGTCGAGAACGCGGAGCCTGCGCCGCCCGCCGCCGTCGCGCCTCCTCCTGCGCAGGCTTCGCCCAACGCGTTGGCTCCGGAGATCGGGGATCGGCTGGCGGCGAGCGACGGCAACCTGACCGCGGCCGATCGCGAGGATCGCGCGGCGCTCGCCAAGCTCTACGAGGCGCGCCAGCACGAGCCGGTCTGGGTCGCGGCCTCGGGGCTGAGCCCAGCTGGGCGGGCCGTCGTGGCGGAGATCGCGCGCGCCAATGACTGGGGGCTCGACGCCGCGGCGTTCCGGCTGCCGAGCCTGCCCGCCGGCGAACGCGAGCTCGGGCGCACGGAGCGTGCGGACGCGGAGATCGCCATCGGACTCGCTATTCTGAAATATGCGCGCCATGCCCGCGGCGGCCGCGCCCTACCCACCTCGCTCAGCCGCAACATCGATCGCCAGCTGTCGCTGCTCGAGCCGGGTCGCGTCATCGAAGCGGCGGCGAAAGCCGAGAAGCCCGACGCCTATCTGCGCAGCCTGCACCCCAGGCATCCGCAATTCGAGCGGCTGCGGCAGAAGTATCTGGCCGTGAAGCGCGGCCAGCCCATCCTGACGGCCGATACGGAGGCTGTGGCCGAGGACGGCAAGGCCGGCAGGAGAAAGACGGCCGCCTCGGAAGGGGCGAGCGCACAGAAGCTGCTGGTCAACATGGAGCAGTGGCGGTGGATGCCCGACGACCTCGGCGACCTCTACGTGTGGGTCAATGTCCCCGAGTTCATGATCCGCGTCGTCAGGGGCGGCAAGGTGATCCACACCGAGCGCGTCGTCGTCGGCAAGCCCGACACACAGACGCCGATCTTCTCCGACGAGATGGAGCAGGTGATCTTCCATCCCTTCTGGGGCGTGCCGGATTCGATCAAGAAGGCCGACATCCAGCCGAGCCTGGCGCGCGGCAGCTCGCGCGTGCTGGAGCGCTACAACCTGCGCATCCAGTACAACGGTAAGGACATCGATCCGCAGGGCGTCGATTGGGCCACGGCGGACATGCGCAAATTCCATGTCTACCAGCCGCCGGGCGGCGAAAACCTGCTGGGCGTGGTCAAGTTCCGCTTTCCCAACAAGCACGACGTCTACATGCACGACACGCCGCAGAAGAACCTGTTCAACGCCGGCGTGCGCGCCTTCAGCCACGGCTGCATGCGCGTGCGCGAGCCGCAGCGTCTGGCCGAGCTGCTGCTGGCGGCCGACCAGGCCTGGCCAGCGAGCCGCGTCGCCGCGGCCATCAACGGCGGCCCGCAGAACAACCAGATCAACCTGAGGCAGAAGATCCCCGTCCACATCACCTACTTCACGGCAGCGGTCGAGGAGGACGGCAAGCTCAGGCTGTTCGGCGACATCTACGGCCACGAGCGGCGGATCGCGCTCGGCCTCGAGGGCAAGACCCAGCTGCTCGCCCAGCTGTTGAAGGAGGAGAAGGCGCCGGTCAGCGCCGAGCCCATCGGCCACCTCGCCGAGACGACGAATCCCGGCAGCCGGTTCAAGAAGGACTGGGTGCGGCGCGCGTTCGAGAACTGATCGCCTCCGCAGCTCGACCGTGAGCTGGGAATATCGGTGGTTACGATTTGTCGTGGCCAGTGAAGGGCTGTCCTTGATAAGGGCCCTCTTAATGGTTACCTCTAGCAACGAATCAGTCCGCGCCCTGACACAAAGTGTAGATAGGAGTCAAGATAGCTGCGCGGAGCTATCGAACCGGAGGTGGGCTGCCGGTGAAGAAAGTCAACTCGGATCGAATTGCGGCTATCGTCGCTAAGAAACTTAGCCGCGACTTCGAGAACATCAAAATCATTCACGTGAACGTCGCGCGGGACGTAGACCGCGATGGCGATGAGATATTGCGCATTGAGGTGGTCTTCGAGGGGATACTGAAGGGACCGGAAGTGGCCAGCGCTGCTCGCCGACTGCGGCCGGCGCTCGAGGAAATCGACGAAGACCTCTATCCGCTTCTGTCCTTTGTGTCGAAGGTTGATTACGACCGGGGACGGAGGGGTGAAGCCCACTGATTTCCTCAGTACCGCTAGTGAACTGCTAGACGCCGGCCGAGGAAAGCCAAGGCAGACCAATCTTAGAAGAGCGTGCAGCACATCGTACTATGCGCTCTTTCACGCTCTATGTTTGTCTTGCGCCAACGCCTGGTCCAGCAGGTCGACGCAGAAAGCGTGGACCCACGTCTACAGATCGATCGAACACGGTGCGACCAAGAACAGTTGTTTGAACGAAGAGGTGATGAAGCAATTTTCGGATGAGATACAAGACTTCGCGAACATGTTCGTCCAGATGCAGGAAAAGCGGCATCGTGCAGATTACGATCCGAATGAGCGCCTTTCAAAATCCGCGGTATCCAACGACATCGATGCCTGTCGCGCCGCGATAGAGGGACTTCAAAAGACATCTCTCAGCGAAAGGCGCGCCTTCGCGGCTCACGTGCTTCTTAAACCGCTCCCCAAGGAGCGGCACAAAGTGCCCAAGCGAAAGCGCGAGAAACCCTAGTCGCCGTTGTTCTCGCAAGACTCGCCGGTCACCAAGTGATATCCGCGCTGTTTGCCCCCGGCTTCGCCCCGATCTTGCCGCAGTGCCGAACAACAATGCGATTCTTCGGCATTATTAACGGGTTGATGGCAACCTGACGGGGGCCGCCTGACCCAGACGAAGGGCCGAGCGACTGCCAAGCGTTCACGGGCACGAACGCGGGCGGCCGTGGGTGGAGGGAAGCTTACTTGCCAGCGCGTCGCCGCAGCATCGCCTGTTGCATTGCCGCAGCCCTGCTCGCGCTCGCGACCGGGCCGTCGAGCATCACGGCCAACAACACGCGCGACCGCACCATCTCGCTCTACAACATCAACACCAAGGAGACGCTGACCGTCCAATACATGAAGGGAGGCAAGCGCATCGCCAAGGCGATGGAGGACATCAACTGGATCCTGCGCGACTGGCGCAAGGACGAGAAGACGGAGATGGACCCCGACCTCGTCGACCTGCTCTGGGAGGTCCACAACGAGCTGGGGTCGGCGCAGCCCATCAACATCATCTCCGCCTATCGCTCGCAGGCGACCAACGAGATGCTGCGCAAGACCGTGGGCGGGCAGGCGAGCCAAAGCCGCCACATCCTGGGCAAGGCCGCCGACGTGACCTTTCCCGATATTCCGGTGAAGAAGCTGCGCTATTCCGCCCTGATCCGCGAGCGCGGCGGCGTCGGCTACTACCCGACCTCGGCGACGCCCTTCGTGCATCTCGACACGGACCGCGTGCGCGCCTGGCCGCGGCTGCCGCGGGCGGAGCTGGCGCTGCTGTTCCCGAGCGGGCGCACCCAGCACGTGCCCGACGACGGCGAGCCGATCACCAAGGACGACGTGCGCAAGGCCCGCGTCGGCAACCCGGACCTGGTGGCCGAGATAACCGCATTCAACGATCTGCGTGCGCAACCCAAGGCAGCCTTCCAGGTGGCCTCGCTTGCGCCGTCGCTGCCGCGGCTGCTCTCTCCGCCGCGGCTGGCCGAGCGGCCGGCGGGGCTCGATACGCGCCCGAGCGAGAGAGAGCGCGCCAGGCTCGCCGAGCTTGCTGCGGCCGAGCCGGCGCCACGCCTGCTCCAGGGACCGAAGCCAGTCAATCGGCGTGAGACCGTGCGCTCGCAAGGCGAGATGCAGGTCGCCGCGGCCGACCCGATCGGCGACCTCATGAAGGGCAACCGGTTCGCGCGCAGCCTCGCCGACCGCAAGCCGACCTTCGTGCCCGCACCCGCTTACGACGAGGAACACCCGGAAGAGCTTTCCTACCGCCCGTTCCCGATCGCGCCCTTCCTGACGGCCACGGCCTCGGGCGACGACCCGGCGCTCGCCCGCATGGTCCACCCCGATTTCGCCAAGACGCTCGAGCTGCTGGATCAGCCGGGCTCCGCGCTGCCGATGCGGCTGCGGCCAGGCCTGCAGGCGGCCCGGGATCTTTGGGCGCACCAGTTCAAAGGCGAGGCGATCAACCTCTCCGCCCTGATCGACCCCGAGACGAGCCAAGCGCCGGAGCGGCTCGCCAACCGGCGCGTGCGCACGCAGGCGCAATAGCCTTCCTCCCCAACCCTCCGCGCACGCCATCTTGCCAGGGATGGCAAGTCCGCCTTAAGTGCACGGTTTCCTCCTGGGCGCGCGAGACATGGCCGGCAAGGCGAAAATTGGCATCATCATGGGCAGCCTCTCCGACTGGCCGACGATGAAGCATGCCGCCGACGTGCTCGACGAGCTGGGCATCGCCTACGAGGCCAAGGTCGTCTCGGCCCACCGCACGCCCAAGCGGCTCTACGAGTATGCCGAGACGGCGAAGGCCCGGGGCTTGAAGGTGATCATCGCCGGTGCCGGCGGGGCCGCGCATCTGCCGGGCATGACGGCCGCCATCACCGAGCTCCCCGTTCTGGGCGTGCCCATCGCCACCAAGGCGCTGTCGGGCCAGGACAGCCTGCTCTCCATCGTGCAGATGCCGGCCGGCGTTCCCGTCGGCACGCTGGCCATCGGGGAGGCCGGCGCCACCAACGCCGGGCTGCTTGCGGCGCAGATCCTGGCGCTGGACGACGACGCCCTGTCCAAGCGGCTCGCAACCTTGCGCGCCAAGCAGACCGCGGCCGTTCCCGAGGCGCCGAAGGACGATGCCTGAGGGCCAGGTGCCAGCGCCACTGCCTCCGGGCTCCACCATCGGCATCCTGGGCAGCGGCCAGCTCGGCCGCATGCTGGCGATCGCCGGCGCGCGCATCGGCCTCAAGACGCACATCTATTGCGAGGAGCGCGGGCCGGCGTTCGACGTGGCGGCGCGGACGACCCGGGGCTCCTTTGCCGACAAGGCGGCGCTCAGCGCCTTTGCCGCGACCGTCGACGCGGTCACCTACGAGTTCGAGAACGTGCCGATCGAGACCGCGCGCCACCTCGCCGGCCTGGTGCCGGTGCGGCCGGGGGTCAAGGCGCTCGAGGTTGCGCAGGACCGGCTGACCGAGAAGACATTCATTGCGGGGCTCAGAATACCGGTGGCTCCGTTCCGGCAAATCGATGGGCCGGACGAATTGGGTGCGGCGCTCGAGGCGTTCGCCGCGCCGGCCATCCTGAAGACGCGCCGGCTCGGCTACGACGGCAAGGGTCAGGCGAGCGTCAGGCCGAGCGGCGATGCGACCGCTGCATGGGACGCGGTGGGTCGCGAGCCGGCCGTGCTGGAAAAGCGGATCGACTTTTCCCTGGAGCTTTCGGCGCTCGTGGTGCGGGATGTGGCGGGCGCGCTGGCGTTCTACGATTGCCCCGTCAATACACACGAAGGCGGCATTCTCCGCCGGTCCGCTGTGCCGTCCGGCCTGCCGGTGGAGGACCTGGCGCGGGCGCAGCAGATTGCGGCTACGATTGCCACCGCGCTCGACTACGTCGGCGTGCTGGCGGTCGAGATGTTCCATGCCGGTCCGGGCGCGCCTGGACCTGAGCGGCTGCTGGTCAACGAGATCGCGCCGCGCGTGCACAACAGCGGCCACTGGACGATTGAGGCCTGCGCGGTGAGCCAGTTCGAAAACCACATGCGCGCGGTGGCCGGCTGGCCGCTAGGCACGACAGAGCGCCATTCCAATGCGGAGATGGTGAACCTGATCGGCAAGGACGCGCTCGCCTGGCGGGAGCTTGCGGCCGAGCCCGGCGCGTGCCTGCACCTCTACGGCAAGCGCGAGGCGCGCGATGGCCGCAAGATGGGCCACGTAACGCGGCTGTCGGCGCGGAGCTAGGCAGGCAAGCCTTGGCACGCTCATTGAGGCACTACCCGGCCCACGTTCCCTTGCCACCCGAATCGTTTGCCGATATAGGAGCCAATCCGCGCGAGGCGCATGGGCTTGCAGGGCGCGTAGCTCAGCGGTAGAGCACTACCTTGACATGGTAGGGGTCACAGGTTCGATCCCTGTCGCGCCCACCATTTCCACCCCGTTCGGCGAGAGGCCGTGGTTATGAAGGTGAGGAATTCATTGAAGTCGCTGCGCTCGCGCCATCGCAACAACCGCGTGGTGCGCCGCCGGGGCCGCGTCTACGTCATCAACAAGACCAACCGCCGCTTCAAGGCCCGTCAGGGCTGAAAACGCCCTAGTGTGATGATCGAGAAATTCGCCTGTGCTGGCGGCAAGGTTTTGAGCGAATTTCTCGATCTGAATCACACTAGTAACAATTTTCTCCTAGTGTCCCTTATGATTCCGAAGCTCGCTCCCCACCCAACGTCGCGCGCAGGCGAGCTTCGGAATCGGGACACTAGAGCCCTTTGACGGCCGCATTGCTGCCCGGCTATGCTGACACCATGCTGGTGATGCTGATTCGCACGCCCCTTGCCTGTCTCCTCGCCGTCACGCTGGCGCTGGCCGGCGCGCCCGCCACTCCCGTCTGGTCCCAGGCACCCAAGGCCGCCAATCCGCGCTCGGCCCTGCCGAAGACGCCGGCGGAACGCGACAAGACGCTCTCCGATCTCTACGCGCTGCTGGCCACCGCCGACGACGAGGAGGTGGCCAAGGCCGTGGCCGACGCGATCGAGCGCATCTGGCAGTTTTCGGGCAGTCCCACCATCGATGTGCTGATGGAGCGGTCGGCCAAGGCGCTGGGCGAGAAGAACAACGATCTGGCGCTGAAGCTGCTCAACTACGCCGTGGAGCTGGCCCCGGACTTCACGGAAGCCTGGAACCGCCGCGCCTACGTGCACTTCCTGAAGAGCGACACCGAGCGCGCGCTCGGCGACCTGCGCCGCACGCTGGCGCTCGATCCCAACCATTTCAAGGCGCTCGAAGGGCTTGCGCAAATCCTGCGCGAGGTCGGGCAGAAGAAGGGCGCGCTGCGAGCCTTCAAGAAGCTGCTCGACGTGCACCCCTATTGGTCGGGCGCCCAGCAGGCGGTCGACGAGCTCGAGCGCGAGGTCGAGGGCCAGGGCATCTGACCCGGCTGCTCTGCCAACGAAGCCGTTGACAACTTGGGCCTTTACGCGGTTCAGCGCGGCATTTCCCTGGCGAGGGCCTCGGCTGCTTGCTAAGCACGATTCGAACCATTGCAGGGACGGTCGCGGTGCTGAGGATCGATTATCTGTCGGTGCCTGGGCTGCCGGCGCTCTCCTTCGAGGTCGCGGCGCGGGAGTGCCTGGCGGTCGAGGGCCCATCGGGCTCGGGCAAGACGCGGCTGCTGCGCGCGATCGCCGATCTCGATCCGGCCGACGGCTACATCTTTCTGGAAGGCATCGAGCGGCGCGAGCTGGCCGCGCCCGCATGGCGCCGGCGCGTGCGCTATGCCTCCGCCGAGCCCGCCTGGTGGGAGGCCACGGCGCGCCAGCACTTTCGTGCAACCGGCAAGCTCGACCGGCTCATGTCGGCGCTGGCGCTCGAGCCCGGTTTGCTCGACCGGCCGATCGCCGAGCTTTCGACCGGCGAGCGGCAGCGCTTCGGCCTGATCAGGGCCCTTGCCGACGATCCGCAGATGCTGCTGCTCGACGAGCCGACGTCGGCGCTCGACGCGGCGTCAACCGC
>DATEVP010000046.1:0-2879 GCA_035258465.1 Hyphomicrobiaceae bacterium | reverse complement strand
CGAAGGCGGCGCACAGCTCGTCACGCAGGCGTTCGAACCAGGCTTGCGCCTGCTGCTTTTGGTCCTGCAGCGTTCCTGAAGCTTCGCTCATGATGGTTTCAGCGCCGCGTCATGCTTTGGCCAAGGTCGGCCATTAGCGCTGCCGCCCCTTATCGAGCATTATGCACGCGACCGCGCCGGGCCCCAACCTCGCCTCGGCCGCGGGCGCGCTTTTGTTGCCTGAGGCCTTGCAATGTTTCGCTGGTTCGAGACCCGCATCGAAGCCTTCCCGGACGAGCCGCCGGGGCGCCCGCCCGAGACGCTGCTCGCGTTCTACGCCTATTTCATCAAACCGGTCTGGCCGGCGTTTGCCGTGCTGCTGGTGGCGGGGTTTCTCGGGTCGCTGATCGAGGTGACGCTGCTGGCCTTCGTCGGCAGCCTCGTCGACATGATGAAAGCGTCCGAGACGCCTGAGACGTTCATGGCCAACCATGGGCCGATCCTGCTCTGGATGGCGTTCATTGCCCTGGTGGCAAGGCCCGTGGTGTCGACCGCCCACGACCTGATCAAGAACCAGATCATCGCCGGGCCGGTGACCAACCGGGTGCGCTGGCTGACGCACCGCTACGTGCTGCGCCAGAGCCTCGGCTTCTTCCAGAACGATTTCGCCGGCCGCGTCGCCAACAAGGTGATGCAGGCGGCGCCCGCGCTGCGCGATTCCGTCGTGCAGGTGATCGACGCCATCTGGTATGCGGCCGTGCAGTGGGTGGGTGCCGCCGTGATCTTCGCCGCCGCCGACTGGCGTCTGCTGGCGCCGCTGCTGGTCTGGCTCGCCGCCTATATGGGCGCCCTCTTCTACTTCGTGCCGCGCATCAAGGAGCGGTCGACGGAGGCGGCCGAGGCGCGCTCGATGCTGGTCGGGCGGATGGTCGACAGCTACACCAACATCCTCACCGTCAAGCTGTTCGCCCACGCCGACCGGGAGGATGCCTATGCGCGTTCCGCGCTGGAAGAGCAGATGGCCAAGTGGCAGGCCTCGCTGCGCATCCAGACGTCGATGGAGCTGGTGCTCTACACCCTCAACGGTTTCCTCATCGTGGCCGCGACCGGGCTCGCCATCTACCTGTGGAGCGAGAGCCTCGTCACCATCGGCGCCATTGCCGTGGTCACGGGGCTGGTGCTGCGCATCGTCGGCATGTCGGGCTGGATCCTGTGGGTGGTCGCCGGCATCTTCGAGAACATCGGCGTGGTGCAGGAGGGCATGGAGACCATCAGCCGGGAGAACCAGGTGGTCGACCATGCGGGCAGCCGGCCGCTCGCCGTGCGCGCGGGCGAGATCCGCTTCGACGACGTGAGCTTCCACTACGGCCGCCTGACCGGCACCGACACGGGCACGAGCAGCGATACCGTGCGGCGCGGCGGCGTGATCCACAACATCTCGCTGCTGATCAAGCCGGGCGAGAAGGTCGGGCTGGTCGGCCGCTCGGGCGCCGGCAAGTCGACGCTCGTCAACCTGCTGCTGCGCTTCTACGACCTGGAGTCGGGGCGCATTCTCATCGACGGCCAGGACATCGCCCACGTCACCCAGGACAGCCTGCGGGCGCAGATCGGCATGGTGACGCAGGACACCTCGCTGCTGCATCGCTCGGTGCGCGACAACATCCTCTACGGCCGGCCCGGCGCCAGCGACACCGCGGCGACCACGGCGGCCAAGCGGGCGCAGGCCGACGACTTCATCGGCGGGCTCGAGGACATGAAAGGCCGCAAGGGCTACTCCGCCCACGTCGGCGAGCGCGGCGTGAAGCTGTCGGGCGGCCAGCGCCAGCGCGTCGCCATCGCCCGCGTGCTCCTGAAGGATGCGCCGATCCTGATCCTCGACGAGGCGACCAGTGCGCTCGACTCGGAGGTGGAGCAGGCCATACAGGAGCAGCTCTACAATCTGATGTCCGGCAAGACCGTGATCGCGATTGCGCACCGCCTGTCGACCATTGCCGCCATGGATCGCCTGGTCATCATGGACCAGGGCCGCATTGCCGAGGAGGGCAGCCACGACGAGCTGCTCCGCCACGGCGGGCTCTACGCGGAGCTGTGGGCGCGCCAGTCCGGCGGCTTCCTCGCCAAGGAGGCGGCGGAGTAGACGCGCGACCAAACTGATCCGCGGCGTACAGCCCTATGTCGCATTGACACAGCGAATCGGTTAAACGGGATTTTCCTAACTTCCGTGCTCAAGTTTCTGGGTAGGGGTGGGGGCAATGCCGCAGCCGTCAGGGGGAGGGTGATCCAGCGGCTCAACTGGCGACTTTGACCTTTCCGCCCGTCGCCCCTGCCGCCAGCAGCGCATCGATGAGCCGGTGCACCTTGAGCCCTTCGGCGCCGGAGATGCGTGGGCCCCGGCCCGTCTCCAGCGCATCGAGAAAATCTCGCCAGAGCCCCAAGTGATAGTCGTGCGGGAAGGCCATCGGGTCGGCGCCCGTGCCGCCGGCGGAGGCATCTGCCTCGATCGTCTCCTCGCGCCCGTCGTGATAGCGCACGGAAAGCGCCGTGCCGGCGAGCGAGGCTGTGCCCTTGGTGCCGATCAGCTCGATCCGCTCCGCCGCACCGGGGTAGGCCGCCGTGGTCGCGTCGATGACGCCGAGAGCGCCGCTGGCAAACCGCACCGCCGCGCACACCGTATCCTCCGTCTCCATGCGATGCACCGGCGAGGTGACGGCGTAGCCGGCGACCTCGACGATTCCGCCCGCCAGGCTCAGCATCAGGTCGAGCGTGTGGATGCCTTGCGTGATGAGCACGCCGCCGCCGTCGCGCGCTCTCGTGCCGCGCCCGGGCTCGTCGTAGTAGCTCTGCGGCCGCCACAGGCGAATGCTCGTCGAGCAGTTGACGATCCGCCCCAGCTCGCCGGC
>DATEVP010000045.1:0-3737 GCA_035258465.1 Hyphomicrobiaceae bacterium | reverse complement strand
AGCGCGTCGACGAAGCGCTCGACGATGCGCCTCCTCTGCGAGCGCGCGATCAGGTGCAGGATGATCTCGGTGTCGGAGGTCGACTGGCAGATGGCGCCCGAGGAGACGATCTCGCGCCGCAGCGTGAGCGCGTTGGTGAGGTTGCCGTTGTGGGCGACGGCGAAGCCGCCAGTGTCGAGGTCGGCAAACAGCGGCTGCACGTTGCGCAGGATGGTGTCGCCGGTGGTGGAGTAGCGGTTGTGCCCGAGCGCGATGTGGCCCTTGAGGCGGCCGATCACCTCGGCCTTGTTGAAGTTGTCGCCGACGAGGCCCAGACGCCGCTCGGGATGGAAGTGGGTGCCGTCGTAGGTGACGATGCCCGCCGCCTCCTGGCCGCGGTGCTGCAGCGCATGCAGGCCGAGCGCGGTCAGCGCCGCCGCGTCCTCGTTGCCGAATACGCCGAACACGCCGCATTCCTCGCGCAGGCGATCGTCCTCGGCCGTGACGGCAACGGGGGCTGCCCGGGCATCGGCCAAGTCGGGCGCGACGTTCATGGTGGAGCCTCTTCCGAATGCACGGGCCGGCAGCACACCCCCGGGCCGCCTGCGGTGCTCAGGAATCCTCGTCCGTGGGGCGCCCTGGATATAGGACAAGACGGGCGCTCTGGCCACGGGGAGCGACCAATGGACTATGGAAATGCGGGAAAAGCCGGCCATGCTGCTGCTCGCCTGGAGGCAGCAACTGGGGCGGAACCAGGCGCACGAGTACACTATACAGCGACTTGCCGGTCGCCTGGATGTAGGGCCGGGAGACGGCATCGCGCACCCAGGGGGCCTGCTGGCTCTGGTTGGGGACGAATGATTCGTAGAACATGTAGGGTATCACCACCAACACGAAGCCGCGCAGGATGCCGAAGGCGAAGCCTAAGATGCGGTCGATGGCACCGACGCGGCTGTCGAGAACCGAGTCGGAGATGCGCGAGGTGATGAGGTTGACGATGACCAGGACGACCAGGAAGATGAGGCCGCCGATGGCCACCTGGGCGACGTAGATGTAGGAGGTCTGCACCGGATTGGAGAACTGCTTGGCCACCTCCTCGGCGAAGGCTCGGTGGTAGCGGATGAAGTAGACGACGGCGCCGGCCGCCACCGCCCAGGAGACGATCGACAGGAGCTCGCGGGTGAGCCCGCGGTACATGGCCACCATGCCCGAGATGGCCAGGATCGCCAGCAACGCGACATCGAGGTAGGCAAGCCCGGCGATCATGGCTCAAGTCCCCTGTCCCAATTCATAATCCCAATTTCACAACCCAAGCGTCTCGGCCAGGTCCTTGACGTGCGCCACCCGCGACACCGCGAGCTTCAGGCCAGCCTCGTCGAGCTCGCCCGCCGCGGGCATGACGGCCTGCTTGAATCCAAGCTTCCGGGCTTCCTTGAGGCGCGTCAACAGGTGTCCGGCCGGCCTGACCGCCCCCGACAGGCTGACCTCGCCGAAATAGACCTGGTGCGGCGGCAGGGCAACATTGGAAATCGACGACAGCAAGGCCGCCGCGGCGGCAAGGTCGGCCGCAGGCTCGGTGATTTTCAGGCCGCCGGCGACGTTCAGGTAAACGTCGTGCTGGGCGAAGCTGATGCCGCAGCGGGCATCGATGACGGCGAGCAGCATGGACAGCCGATTGGCATCCCAGCCGACCACCGCCCGGCGCGGCGTGCCCAGGCCCGAGGGGACCACCAGGCCCTGGATCTCGACCAGGATCGGCCGCGTGCCCTCAACGCCCGCAAAGACGGCCGAACCAGGCGCGGAGGCCAGCCGGTCGCCCAGGAACAGCTCGGAAGGGTTGGCCACCTCGCGCAGGCCCTCCGCCGCCATCTCGAACACGCCGATCTCGTCGGTGGCGCCGAAGCGGTTTTTGACGGCGCGCAGGATGCGGAAGGCATGGCCGCGATCGCCCTCGAAGTAGAGCACCGTGTCGACCATGTGCTCGATCACCTTGGGGCCGGCGATCTGCCCGTCCTTGGTGACGTGGCCCACCAGCACCAGCGCCGAGCCCTGCGCCTTGGCGAAGCGCACCAGCGCTTGTGTGGCCGCGCGCACCTGGCTGACGGTGCCCGGGGCCGCTTCCAGCGCATCGGCCCACAGGGTCTGGATGGAATCGACGACGACGAGATCGGGCCGCTCGCCCTCGCTCAACGTCGCCAGGATGTTGGCGAGGTTGGTCTCGCAGGCGAGCGCGAGCGGCGCCTGCGACAGGCCGAGGCGCTCGGCGCGCAGGCGCACCTGGGCCGCGGCCTCCTCGCCCGAGAAGTAGATGGCGCGGCGGCCGGCGCTGGCAAACTGCGCGGCCAGCTGCAGGAGCAGAGTCGATTTGCCGATGCCGGGCTCGCCGCCAATCAGCATGGCGGAACCCGGCACGATGCCGCCGCCGCTGACGCGATCGAGCTCGGAGATGCCGGTCGAGATGCGCGCGATCTTCTCGCGGCCCTTGGCGAGCGTCTCGAGCGCGACGGCCCGGCCCTTGGAGGCTCTGGCGAGGCCCGAGCCGGGCGGCGGCGCCGCGTCGGCCTCCTCGACAAGCGTGTTCCATTCGCCGCAGCCGGCGCACTTGCCGGCCCAGCGCGCGGCGACCGCCCCGCAGCTCTGGCACACGAACTGGCTTCTGGCCGTCCTTGCCACTTGGGCTATCCCCCCGCACCCTCGTAGACGCGGTAGACGCGCTGGCCGAGCCGCGACAGCAGCTCATAGCCGATGGTGCCGGCGCGGTCGGTGAGGTCGTCGACGGTGACGCGCTCACCCATCACCTCGACCCAGGCGCCGCGGCGGGCGAGGTCGGACGGCACCTCGGTGACATCGACGGTGGTGAAGTCCATGGAGACGCGACCCACGATCGGCACTTGGTAGCTGCCGATGTAGCCAACCGGGCCCGCCTCGCCGGTCTTGACGCTCAAGGCGCGCAGGAAACCGTCGGCATAGCCGATGGCAATGGTGGCGACGCGCGAGGGCCGCTGCACCTTGTAGGTGGCGCCGTAGCCGATGGTGGCGCCGGGCGGCACGTCGCGCACCTGCAGGATCCTCGCGGCCATGCGCACGACGCTGCGCATCGGGTTCGGCACGCCCTCGTGCGCGCGGCCGCCGTAAAGGGCGATGCCGGGCCGCACCAGGTCGAAGTGATAGGCCGACCCTAGGAAGAGGCCGCCGGAATTGGCCAAGCTTGCCGGCGCCGGCGGCAGCTTGGCGCGCAACTCCTCGAAACGCAGGCGCTGGCGCTCGTTCATCGGATCGGCGGGATGGTCGGCGCAGGCGAGATGGCTCACGACCAGCGTGATCTCGATGGCGGAGAGCAGCTCGGGCGCCGCTGCCAACTGATCGAGATCGGTCTCGGGCATGCCCAGACGATTGATGCCGGTGTCGATGTGGACGGCCGCGGCCAACCGGGATCGCCGGGAGCGGCTGTAGGCCGCCCAGTCCCGCACCTCGGCGAGGCTGGAGAGGACCGGGCGCAGATCGAAGCCCGTGTACTGCGCCTCCGCCCCGGGCAGGAGGCCGTCGAGGACGTAGATGGTGGCGCCGGGCTGCACGGATCGCGCGGCGCGGCCCTCGTCGATGGTGGCGACGAAGAAGGTCTTGCAGCCCTCGTTGGTGAGCGCCTTGGCGATCGGCGCCAGGCCCAGGCCGTAGGCATCGGCCTTGACGACGCCGGCGCATTCCGCGCGGCCGGAGACCTGGTTGAGGTGGGCCCAGTTGGCGCGCAACGCCGCGAG
>DATEVP010000044.1:0-7111 GCA_035258465.1 Hyphomicrobiaceae bacterium | reverse complement strand
GATCGAGTAGGTGCAGAACATGTCGTAGTCCGAAAGCCCGAGCAGCTGCTCGCGGATGCGGTCGCCGTTTCTCAGCTTGAAGTCACGCACGCAGCCGACCTTGTCCGCCGGCTCGCCGTTCTCGATGCGGCTCTCGCCGATAGCAGGATGCCAGCTCGGCAGCCCGTTGAAATCGCGCACGCGCGCCCACACCTTGGCCGCAGGAGCATTGACGACGCTCGACGTGTAGACCTTCGCCATGTTGCTCAAGCCTTATTCGCGGCCCTTGTCGCCGTCTTTGTCCGCAGGCGGCTTGGTGGCCGTCTGAGATGGGCCCTGCTCCTTGCCGCCGCCCGCGCCAGCCTCCTTGGCCACCCGCTGCATGTCGCTCGCCTCGCGCATGAGCCCGCCCAGTCGAGAGAGGCTCCCACCCTCGATGCCGATCTCCTTCAGCACCTGGTCGATCATCGGCGCCTGGACGCGGTAGCGCAGCGCCGAGTCGATCACCTCGTCGGTCGGGCTGCGGCCGTCGCCCCGCCCGCCGCCGCCACCGCCCAGGCCGTCGACCTGCATGATGCGAATGCTTTCGATCTTTTCCATCGGCTTGACGCTCTCGCGCACGATGCCTTCGATGCGATCGAGCAGGCGCCGGCGGAACAGGCCATAGCGAGCCTCGTTGGTCAGGACGTTCTCGGCCTCGTAGAGCAGGCGCTGCGCCTCCGCGTCGACGGCGGCGCGAACCTTGTCGGCCTGAGCGCCGATGCGCTTCTCCTCCGCGGCCTTCTCGGCCATCATCACCTCGATCGACGTGCGGCGCTTGGCGGCTTCGCTGTCGCGAGCCGTGGTGACGCGCTCCTCGGCCTCGGCCGCCCGGGCGCGCAGGCCCTCGGCCTCCACCTTCGCCGCGGATTCCTCCAGCGATTTGTAGTAGAGCGCGATCGCCTTATCCATCAGCGCCGTCTCGACATCGCGCTCGCGCGCGACCTCCAGCTTGCGCAGATCCCGCTCGCGGCCGACGCGCGCCTCATCCAGGCCGCGTTCGGAAGCGATGCGCGCCCGCTCGATCTCCTCACGGGCGGCGATCTCGGCTTCCTGCAACGCTTGCATGCGGCCCACCTCGATCTGTTCCAGGGCGCGGCGGCGCGCGAGCCTGGCGGTCTCGAGCACTTGCTCGCGGCCGACCTCGGACTTCTCTATTTCCTGGCGCGCCGTGATGTCGGCCTGCTTGACCTGCCGGTCGGCCTCGGTGCGTTCGACCTTCTTGCCGGCGAGCGCGATGACGCGCTCTTCCTCCGCCATCTCGACCACCTTCCTCTGATCGATCTGGAGCACCTCGCGGCTTCGCTGCGAGGTGATGCGCGCCTTCTCCAGCTCGAGCTCGGTGGTTATGCGGGTCCGCTCGACGGCATCGCGCTTCCTGATCTCTGCGGCATCGAGCGCCTCGGACTGGGCAATGGCGAGGCTCTTGGTCTCCTGCTCTGATGCGATGCGTGCCGCAAGTACAGTCTTCTCCTGCGCAATACGGGCGGCCTCCACGACCTCGCGCGCCTTGATCTCGGCCGAATCCACAGCGCGGCTGCGCTCGATCTCAAGCTGGCGCACCGACTCGTCGCGCGCAATGCGCTCGGTTGCGATCTTTCCGTCCTGGGCGATGCGGGCACTTTCGATCGCCTGCCGTGCAGTAATTTCTGCGGTCTCCAGCGCCTGGTTGCGCTCGATCTCCCGGGCGCGGGTCGCTTCATCGCTCGATATGCGGGCGGCGGCGATGTTTTTGTCCTGGGCGATCCGCGCGGCTTCGACCGCCTCGCGGGAGGCGATCTCGGCCTCCTCCAACGCACGGTTGCGCGCGATCTCGAGGTTGCGCACATTCTTCTCGGAGGCAATCCGCTCTGTGTTGACTGAAAGCTCTTGGGCGATGCGCGCCTTCGCGGTCGACTCGCGCGCCGCGATATCGGCCTGCTCGACGGTCCTCGCGCGATCGATCTCGCGCCGCTGTGCGTCCTCATCCTTGCCGATGCGGGCCTCGGTCAGAATGCGCTCCTGGGCAATCCTGGCCTTCTCGACGTGCTCGCGCGCTACGATCTCGGCCTCCTCGACGGTGCGCTGGCGCTCGATCTCGCGCTGCCGGATCTCACGCTCCGAGGTGATGCGGGCTTCGCTGATGGCCTTTTCATTGGCGATTCTCGACTTCTCGATCTCCTCGCGCGCAGCGATCTGGGCGCGCTCGGCCTCCGTGTCGCGCAACGCCCTCTCGCGCGCGAGCTCGGCGCGCTGGATGGCGCGGCTGACCTCGACATCGCGCTCCTGATTGAGACGCGCCGACTCGCTTTCGCGTTCGATGTCGAGGGCCTGCTTCTCGGCCTCGAGGTTGCGCGTGCGGATGCGGATCATCGAATCCTGCTCGATGTCGTTGCGTATCTTGCGGCGGTCCTCGATTTCCCCGATGAGCTGGGTCAAGCCTTCGGCATCGAAACGGTTCGACGGGTTGAAGAACTGCAGATCGGTCTGATCGAGATCGGTCAGCGCCACCGTCTCGAGTTCCAGGCCGTTCTGGGCCAGAGCTTCGGCTGCGGCCGCCTTGACGCGCTGCAGGTAGATGCCGCGCTGCTCATGCATCTCCACCATTGTCATCTCGGAAGCGACCGAGCGCAGCGCCGAGATGAACTTGCCGGAAAGCAGGGCGTGCAGCCGCTCCTGCTCCATCGTGCGCCGGCCGAGGGTCGCGGCAGCCAGCGAGACCGCATCCCGCGTCGGCGCGACGCGAACGTAGAAGTCCGCCTCGATGTCGACCCGCATGCGGTCCTTGGTGATGAGCGCATCGTCCTTGGCGCGGGCCACGCTCATCTGCAGCACGTTCATGTTGACCGGCGTGATGTCGTGGATGATCGGCAGCACGAAAGCACCGCCGTTGATGACGACACGTTCGCCCATCAGGCCCGTGCGGACGAACGAGACCTCCTTGGAGGATCGTCGATAGAGCCAGTTGACGAGGTAGACGACGATCGCGATGGCGATGATCGCCACGATCAGCCACAGGATGATGGCTCCGATCAGTTGAGCAGTCATGTACGCATACTCCACTCGCGGTGTCCGCTACCGGGCACCGCAAACTCTCCTCAACCCCGCTGCCGCCCAATCATCTTGAATTTCCGCGTCTGTTCCGTCAGGGCCACCTCGACCGGCAGGCGCTCCATTGATGACGCACCATAGAAGCCATGGCAGTTCCTGGTGTTCTTCATGATGAAGGCCGCGTCCTCGGGGCTGGCAACGGGCCCCCCGTGCACGAGCACAATTGCGTCGCGCTTGACCCTGAAGGCCGCCTCTGCCCATGCATCAACCTTAGCCGGGCAGTCGGCCAGCTTGACAGCCGTCGCCGCGCCGATCGAGCCGCCGGTTGTAAGGCCCAGGTGGCAGACGATGAGATCCGCGCCAGCCTTCGCCATGGCGGCGGCCTCGTCCGAGCTGAAGACATAGGGCGTGGTCAGCATGTCCTTGGCATGCGCCAGGGCAATCATGTCGACCTCCAGGCCATAGGACATGCCGGTTTCCTCGAGATTAGCCCGAAAGATGCCGTCTATGATGCCAACAGTCGGAAAATTCTGCACGCCGGCAAACCCCATCCCCTTCAGCTGTTCGAGGAATACGTCCATCAGGCGGAACGGGTCGGTGCCGTTGACGCCGGCCAGCACGGGTGTGCGCTTGACCACAGGCAACACCTCGGCCGCCATCTCGACCACAATCTGATTGGCGTCGCCGTAGGCCAGGAGCCCTGCGAGCGAGCCGCGCCCCGCCATCCGATACCGCCCGGAATTGTAGATCACGATCAGATCGATGCCGCCGGCTTCCTGGCACTTGGCCGACAGACCCGTTCCCGCGCCGCCGCCGATGATGGGTTCGCCGTGGGCGACCATGGCCTTGAACTTGTCGACGAGGGCGGCGCGCTCGAATTTGGCCATCGCTCAGCGTCCAGCCTTCCTGCGCTGCAGCCGGCTGTTGCCATGGAGCGCACGAAAAGCCTCAACCAACGCGCCAGCGAATTGCGGGTCGTTGATGTGGTGGGGAAGGCGGGTCAGCTGCCGGCTCGACGTACGCCGCACGGTCTGCTCCAGCGCCTTGAACAGGGCCTCGTCGGCAGCCGGATCATGGAAAGCCTTGCCCGGCGCGTCGAGAGCCGAGACGCCGCCCTCCGGCAGTAGGAAACGGACCGGCGCCTCCATTTGGTTGAGCCGCTCGCCGATCCAGCGACCCATGCGGTCGTTCTCCTCCGCGGTCGTGCGCATCAGCGTGACCTGCGGGTTGTGGGGATAGAAGGTGCGGCCCTTGTAGCGCTCGGGGACAGACTCCGGCGCACCGAAGTTCACCATGTCGAGGGCACCGACCGAGCCGACATAGGGGAGGCGGGCACGGATGATGGCGCCGAAGCGGTCCTCGCTTGCCGGAAACACGCCCGCCATCATCAGGTCGCAGACCTCCGTGGTCGTCACGTCGATCACACCAGACAAGAGCCCCGAGTCGACCAGCTTCTCCATGGACTGGCCGCCGATGCCCGTCGCATGGAAGACCAGGCAGTCGTATTCACCTTTGAGCTGCTGCGTGACCTGCTGCACGCAAGTCGTCGTCACGCCGAACATGGTGAGGCCGATCGCGGGCAGCCCGTTCTCTGCCCCGCGCTGCTGCCCGGCGGCACGCGCTTCGGCGAGCCGCGTCTTGACCATGCCGGCCATCGCCTGCGCACCGTTGGAGAGCACCTGCCGGGAGATCGAATTGAGGCCCTGCACATCGGTGACCGAGTACATCATCATGATGTCGGACGGGCCGACGTAGGCCTGCACGTTGCCGGAGGCCACCGTCGAAATGAGGATTTTGGGAACACCGATGGGCAGGGCGCGCATGGCCGGCGCCACCATCGCCGTGCCACCCGATCCGCCGGCCGAGATGATACCCACGACGCCCGTCTGCCGCTTGATCCAGGATTCGAACGCCTGCGCCATGGCCGCAACCGACCGGCCGCGATCGCCCGTGAAGAGACCAGCGGATCCGCGCGGATGGTTGAGCGCAATTTCGATCGGCGGTACGTCGGCGCCCGACGGCTTGCCGCTCGTGGAGAGGTCCACCAGCCGCGTGCGCAGACCATTCTCCTTCAGGATGTCACGGATCAGGCGCAGCTCGTCGCCCTTGGTATCGAGCGTCCCGGCGACGATAACATAGGGATCGCTGGCGGCCGCTGTCTGTGAAACGGTTGTACGCAGCGGCAGCTGAGAGACCCGCTGCGATGCCATCGAGCTCGTCCGGGCTTGCGCCTCGATCTGCGCGGAAGGGACAGGCTGCGACCAGCGCGTCGGCGTCCTCGGATTTGACAAATAGATTCGCGTTGGGCCGGGCGGGGCGGTGCGGCTTTCCGGGAGGGGCGCGCCGGACCCGGGAACTCGGCCGTTCTCGGGGATGTCCTCGTGTCCATGGCGACCGACGCCAAGCAGGCGCTCCTGCAGGTCGCGGTCGGCGGCCAACAGTCGTGAATCGATCAGCCGATTGACGTGCCCGTTGACCATAATGGCGACATTCTCTGCCACTGCGGTGGCGACGCCGATTTTCTGCTCGATCACGAGCACGGCGACGTCGCCGTCCTCCGCAAGGCGAGCCAGGATGTCGTTGACCTGCGCCACGATCACGGGAGCCAAGCCTTCGGTCGGCTCGTCCATCACCAGGAGGCGCGGATTGAGCAGAAGCGCGCGAGAGATCGCGACCATCTGCTGCTCGCCGCCAGAGAGCTGAGACCCGGCATTGGACTTGCGCTCCGCGAGGCGCGGGAATGTGTCGTAGATGCGCTCGATGGTCCAAGCCCCGCGGCGCTCGCCTGCGACGAGCCGGAGGTGCTCCTCGACGGTCAGCGTGCGCCAAAGGCGCCGACCCTGCGGCACGTAGCCGATGCCAAGGCGGGCGATCTCGGCCGGTGCGCGCCCGATCAGCTCCTCGCCGGCGAAGCGGATCGAGCCGCTCGATGGCCTCACCAGCCCCATGATGGCGTTGCAAAGCGTGGTCTTGCCCATGCCGTTGCGGCCGACCACCGACAGCGCGCCCTGCCTGAGCGTCAGATCGACGCCCTGCAAGGCATGCGAGCGGCCGTAGAACACGTTGAGGCCCTTGATCTCCAAGACGGGCGGGCCACCGGACTGGGTCGTGAAGCGGTCAGACATGGCCGCCTCCGAGATAAAGCTCCTGCACGTCTGCGTCGGACTCGATCTCCTCGGGTGGGCCCTCCTTGAAGATGCGGCCGTTGTGCAGCATCGTCACGCTTTCAACGACACGCAAGGCGACGTCCATATCGTGCTCGATGATGATGAAGCCGATGTGCTTCGGCATGGAGGTGAGAATTTCAATCAGCTCGGCGCGCTCGGGCGGCGACAGACCCGCGGCGGGCTCGTCGAACAGGATGAAGCGGGGCGCGCCGGCCAGAGCCAGGGCGATTTCCAGCTGACGCTGCTGGCCATGGCTCAGTTCGCCCACCAGCTGGTCCTTGACGTCCGCGAGGTGCACGGCCTCGATCAGGTTCTCGGCCGACTGCACCAGGGCATCGCCAAGTCTCGGTCTCACGAGGGAAAAGCGGCCGCGCGAGACGCCGCGGCAGGCGAGATAGACGTTGTCGAGCACCGACAGGCCGGCAAACAGTGCGGAAATCTGGTAGGTGCGACGCAGGCCGCGGCGGATGCGCTCGTGCGGCGGAAAATTCGTCACGTCCTCGCCGAAGAAGCGAATGGTACCAGAGGTCGGCGGAAAGTCGCCGGTGACGCAGTTGAACAACGTCGTCTTGCCGGCGCCGTTGGAGCCGAGAACGGCACGGCGCTCGCCTGGACGCACATTGAGGGTGACATCGGTGAGGGCAGCGAGCGCGCCGAACAGGCGCGTGACGCCGCGCAGCTCCAGGGCGTTGGCGGAGCCCGCCGCGTTCAGGCGCTCGGCAACGGACGGCATCATGGCCGCGCCTCCCCGTTTGCGGGCCGCAGGTCACGGCTGCTCCGCTGCGTGCGCGCTCTGAGCCGCTCCCACAGCCCCAGCACGCCGTCGGGCGAGAAGAACACGACCGCCAGGAAACCCAACCCAACCACGAGCTTGAACCGCTCTCCCGCCATCCCGA
>DATEVP010000043.1:0-2104 GCA_035258465.1 Hyphomicrobiaceae bacterium | reverse complement strand
GGCCTCGCCACCGAATCCGCGCCGCCCGATCGGGTGATCGAAATCAAGGTCAAGTCCAACAAGCTTCGCCGGCTCGGCTCTCTGTTCGTGTGGCTCATCGTGCTGTCGATCGGTGCGGCGGTCGGGTATTTCGGCCAGGACGTCTGGGACCCGGCATTGCTCGCGATCAGGAAGCTGATCGGGAGTTGATCACGCAACCTCGCGACGACCCGATTGGGGCGTACGCTGGGCGCGAAACTGCCTGCGTTATCAGCGACACCCCACCGCCATAATCGATTCCCACCTCGGCCCTAGCTGTCTTTCGTCCTGAAGCTCGGGCTCCTCCATGAAGTCCACCGTGCTGATATTTTTGGCGCTCATCGTCGTCCTCTGCGCAGGCATTCTGTTCGAGCATCTCAGGAAGGTCTCGCCCTTGCGCCTGACGGCCGGCGTCTTGGCGATGATCGCTTCGGCCGTCGTCATCTGGGATGTTCTGCCGGCGCGAGCCAAGCACGCTATCGGCCACCGCGCGGATGCGGTCCGCGTCGCCATCAAAGGACAGGTTGCGGAGATCGCCGATGAGATTTTCCCTGCGCGGCCCAAGCCGCGGTGCCCGTCGGGTCAAGTCTCCTCTCGAGACAAGTGCGTGGCCTTGATCGACGATGTCGTGCGCGCGCCGCCCTCCACACCCGGGCGCTGCAAGACGAACGAATACTTCAGTCGCTTCTCGAAGACGTGCGTGCCCGAGTGGAACGTCAGGGCACTGCCCGAGCGGTAAGGCGCGCGTTGAGCATGCGCGTCCGGACGGTCGCGATGCTTTTTTCGGCCGCGGCGGTTTGCGGCCAAGAAACTCCACAATTCGATGCGCCAATGCGGGCGGGCTGGACGGGTCTGCCCAAAC
This sequence comes from Hyphomicrobiaceae bacterium, assembly GCA_035258465.1. Classification (GTDB taxonomy): domain Bacteria; phylum Pseudomonadota; class Alphaproteobacteria; order Rhizobiales; family Hyphomicrobiaceae; genus AWTP1-13. The sequence continues at coordinate 1,224 of DATEVP010000043.1, read as the reverse complement.
GGCCCCTACAGAAGCGCATAACAAACCATCTCGGCGGATCGGCCGCACGATCGATCCCGCCAGAGGTGGAACGGGGGAAACATGAAGACCGGCATGGGCCTCAAATTGGGGCAACCTTCCGACGCAGCGCCGGACCTGGAGCCGAGCCCTCTATTTCTGAAGGTGTCGCCTCCCGCCAACGAAGCGGCCAGCCTGGGCACACGCCTCTCCCAGCTGCTGGCGCAGGAGACACCGGACACGCTTCTCGACCGCCTCGGCGAATTCAAGCGCACGGTCGAGGATGCGCTGAGACGCTCATCGAGCGCGTACCAGATCCTGCGGCAGCTGGAGAACAGCGGGCTGAAGGATTGCGCGCGCTGCACGCGCGAGCTGGAGTCGCGGCTGGCCGGCAATCCGCATTACGTCGTCTTGGCCAAGATCGCGGAAGCTGAACGCGCGGTGCGGGAGCTGACGACGACCCACATTTGAGGGCCGGCCGGGTTGGGCTCGCGCTCCAGGGCAAGAGCGATCTGGGCAGCCCCGGCAGGCCGCGGAACAACGGGGAGGCTGGCATGTCGCGTTTGTTCGGTGGGCGCAGGCCGCACGGATTGCCGGAGCCGCTGGCGGTGCAATCGCGTGACGCCGGCACGACGGGCGCGCAGGCGGCGGCCTCGCCTGTCACGGCGATGCTGGCGGCCGAGCTGCGCAGGGCACCCAACGGGTCATCGCCATCGCCCGAGCGGGAGCTGCTCGAGCAGATCTCAGCCTTCCGCGGCGCGGTCGCCGATGCGCTCTACGAGATCTCCGACGACTACCAGATCCTGTGCAACCTGGCGCACGCCGATCTCGAAGCCTGCAACGACATCGTCGAGGAGCTCCGCCAGCGGCTCGCGGGCAACGCGCACTATGCCGTGCTCGCCAAGCTCGACGAGGCCTACGCGCTGGTCGAGGCGCGGGTTGGCGGGGCGGCGGAGCGGCGCTGACAGGCTATCCGCCCGACAGCGCCCCGTGCACCGCGGCGAGGCGGGCGATTTCGGCGCGGAGGTCGGGGATGCCGGTGCCCGTCTGCGACGAGGTGGCGAGCGTGACGGTGTAGGCGGCCGCGTGCTGGGCCATCGCCCTGGCCGTCTTCTCGAGGATGCGCGCAAGCTCGTGCGGCTTGATCTTGTCGGCCTTGGTGAGCACCGCCTGGTAGGAGACGGCGGCCTCGTCCATCAGCTCCATCATGGCGAGGTCGGGCGGCTT
>DATEVP010000042.1:0-8963 GCA_035258465.1 Hyphomicrobiaceae bacterium | reverse complement strand
CCGCTCGCCAAGCAGGTGCAGATCGCCTGCGATTTCGCCAAGGGAGCGATGGCCCGCCTTGCCGGCGAGGAGGTGCCGAGCTGGCCCGACGGGGAGAAGACATTCGACGACCTCAAGGAGCGGATCAGGAAGACCCTTGAGTACGTTGAGACCTTCAAGCCCGCCCAGATCGACGGCTCCGAGGAGCGCGAGGTGAGGCTAACGGTGGCCGGCACGCCGATCACTTTCAAGGGCCAGCCCTATCTCCTGCTCTTCGCGCTGCCGAATTTCTTCTTTCATGCCACGGCCGCCTACGTCATCCTGCGGCACAACGGCGTGGAGCTCGGCAAGCGCGACTTCATGGGCCAGGTGCCGGGCATGACGATCTGACGGTCGAGGACGATGAGACCAGGGCTGTTCTCGCTTCAAGGCAAGACCGCGCTGGTGACCGGGGCTTCCTCGGGGCTGGGTTGGCACTTTGCGCGCGTGCTCGGTGGCGCGGGCGCCAAGGTGGCGGTTGCGGCCCGGCGCCTCGACCGGCTCGAGGATCTTGCCGCCGAGATCAAGCGGGACGGCGGCGAAGCTGCCGCGCTCGCCCTCGACGTAACGGATCGCGCCTCGGTGGCTCGGGCCTTCACGGACGCCGAGACCTCGCTGGGGCCGATCGGAATCGTGGTCAACAACGCCGGCGTTCCCTCCGGCACCTTCTTCCTCGACACCAGCGAGGAGGAATGGCGCGCGGTGATGGCCGTGAACCTCGACGGCATCTACCGCGTCGGCCAGGAGGCGGCGCGGCGCATGGCGGCTGCCGGCTCCGGCGGCTCGATCATCAACATCGCGTCGATCCTGAGTTTCGGTGCGATCAAGACGCTGTCGGCCTACGCGGCGTCGAAGGCCGCCGTGGTGAGCCTGACGAAGTCGATGGCGCTCGAGCTGGCGCGCAACCGCATCCGGGTCAACGCGATTGCGCCCGGCTATTTCGAGACCGAGATCAACGATGCTTACCTGGCGAGCGAGGCGGGCAAACGCATGGTTGCCGGTGTGCCGATGCGGCGCGCCGGCAAGCTCGAAGAGCTCGATGGGCCGCTCCTGCTGCTGGCCTCCGAGGCCGGTGCGTTCATGACCGGCAGCGTCATCGGCGTCGACGGCGGCCACCGGCTGGCGATGGGCTGAGTGCGAGGGCAGAGCCGATGACCGATAGACCCGAGCTCGAGAAGCGCCCGGCCAACTTCGTGGCCCTGAGCCCGGTCAGCTTTCTGAAGCGCGCGGCGGCGTTCTTCGGCGACCGGGTCGCGGTGATCCACGGGGCCCGGCAGTTCACCTATCGGGAGTTCTATGCCCGCGCGCGGCAGTTGGCGCATGCGCTCACGAAGGCCGGGGTAAAGCCGGGCGATACGGTGGCGATCCTGGCCGCCAACACGCCGGCGATGCTGGAAGCGCACTACGCGGCGCCGATGATCGGGGCCATGCTCAATCCCATCAATATCAGGCTCGATGCGCCGCTCATCGCGTTCTGCCTCGAGCACGGCGAGGCCAAGTTGTTGCTGGCCGATCGCGAATTCCACGCGAGCGTTGCGCCGGCATTGGAGCGACTGGGCGCCAAGCGGCCGATCGTCGTCGACATCGCCGATGCCGAGACCGCCGGCGCGCCAAGCTTCGGCAGCGTCGAATATGAGGACTTCATCGCAGCCGGCGATCCGGCCTTCGCCTATCCCGGCCCAGTGGACGAATGGGACAGCATCTGCCTGCTCTACACCTCGGGCACCACCGGCAATCCGAAGGGCGCGGTCTACAGCCATCGCGGCGCCTACCTCGGCGCGCTTGCCAATGCGCTGACCTTCAAGCTCGACCACGAGAGCCGCTACCTGTGGACGCTGCCGATGTTCCACTGCTCGGGCTGGACCTTCACCTGGGCGGTGACCGCGGCCGGCGGCACCCATGTCTGCCTGCGCAAGGTCGAGCCGAAGCGCATCTTCGACGCCATCGCCGAGCATCGCGTGACGCACATGTGCGGTGCGCCCATCGTGCTCAACATGCTGGTGCATGCGCCGGCCGATACCAGGCGCCCGCTCCCGGTCCGCACCAAGGTGGCAACCGGGGGCGCCGCCCCGCCGGCCATCGTCATCGAGCGCATGGAGGCCATGGGCTTCGAGGTGCTGCACCTCTACGGCACCACGGAGAGCTACGGGCCCTCGACCTATTGCGCGCCGATGTCGGAGTGGCAGGCCATGCCGGCGGGCGAGCGCTACCAGCGCATGGCGCGCCAGGGGCTGCCCAATCCGCTGATCGAGCACATGGTGGTGGCCGACCCGAAGACGCTGCAAGCCCTGCCGAGGGACGGAGCGACCATCGGCGAGCTCATGCTGACCGGCAACACACTGATGAAGGGCTACCTCAAGAACGAGGCGGCAACCGAGGAGGCCTTTGCCGGCGGCCCCTACCACTCCGGCGATCTCGCCGTCTGGCACGGCGACGGCACGATCGAGATCAAAGACCGGTCCAAGGACATCATCATTTCCGGGGGCGAAAACATCTCTTCGCTGGAGGTCGAAGAAGTGCTTTTCCGCCACCCGCAGGTGATGGAGGCGGCGGTGGTCGCAAGGCCGGACGCGACCTGGGGCGAGCATCCGTGCGCGTTCGTCACCTTGAAAGAAGGGAGCGCCCCGGTGACGGCAGACGAGATCATCGCCTACTGCCGCGCCAACATGGCCCACTTCAAGGTGCCGAAAACGGTGGTGTTCGGCCTCCTGCCCAAGACATCGACCGGCAAGATCCAGAAATTCGTCCTGCGCGACAAGGCCAGGGGCCTGGGCTGAGACGCCGGCATTCGCCGTCCGGCTGCGCGGACCGAAGCATTTTGGCCGCACCCGGCAAGGGCAACGGCGGGCTGCCCATTCTAGGCCCGTGCCATTTACAATCAGCGCGTGTGATATTTTCGGCAAGCCGGTGACCGCCGAGCCTCAGGAAGGTTCTTTCTTCCGCCGAATTGGCGGGTCACCCTAGCGCCAGACAGCATGGGCACCGTCCGCGTGCCTATGAGAGACTTGCCACGGGAGGCACGAGATGGAGCTCAGTCCGCTTCGGCAGCTGCGCATGGGGCGCCTGCCCAAGATGGTGTCGTGGTACGACCCGCGGCTGCTGGCGCGCATCGGCGTGCGCACGCTGATCTCGTCGGTGTTCGGCCAATATGCCGACCAGCGCCTGATGCAGGCGGTGACGGACACGGCCGGCAACGAGGAGCTGTGCGGCCGTTACGATTACGAGGACCCGAACGCCGCCGACGCCAACAAGTGCATCATCCCCGACGAGACGGGCGCCTACTGGGTCGACTACATCGCCGACATCGGCGACGGCTTCGACAATACCTATACGATGGCCTATCTGCTCGCCCAGGACGGCCTCGAGATTCGTGGGCCAGGCAGGCTGCGGCACGGCGATGTCCTGATCATGGGTGGCGACCAGTGCTACCCGCAGGCCACGCGTGAGGATTACAGGAAGCGCCTGGTCCAGCCGTACGACTGGGCGTACAACACGCCCAATCCCACCCGCAAGCTGTTCGCCATTCCGGGCAACCACGACTGGTACGACGGGCTCACGGCCTTCGACAGCCTGTTTTGCGCCTCGCGCGACAGGCTCTCCAACGCCAAGGGCAACAAGATCGGCGGCTGGCAGTGCCAGCAGCATCGCAGCTACTGGGCGCTTCACCTGCCCTACAACTGGTGGATCTGGGGCGCCGACATCCAATTCTCGAAATATCTCGACAGCGCGCAGGTCAACTATTTCGAGGCGGTGGCCGAGCGGATGACGTCCAACGACAATCTCATCATCTGCCTCGCCGAGCCCTCCTGGCTGCTGGCCGACCTGCAGGGCCAGGACGAAGAGGAAAACTTTTTCAAGATCACGACGATTGCGCGCAAGCGGGGCGCGCACGTGCGGGCCGTGATCGCCGGCGACTGGCACAACTACAACCGCTACTACATGCACGAGCTCGACATCCACTTCATCACGTCGGGGGGCGGCGGCGCATTCCTGCATCCCACGCACGTGCTGAGAAACGCAATTTCCGTGCGGTGGCCCGAGCGCAGCGACGAGGAAGGCGTGGAGGACGCGACCGGCGCGCGCTCCGGCGAGACCTGGAAGGCCAAGGAATACGACATCCGTCTCAAGCGCCACGGCCGGCCGGCAGAAGGCGTCGTCGAGCAGGCCATGCAGGACGTGCAGGACGCGATCGAGCCGCTCAAGCCCGAAGGCCTGGGCTTGAAGCGCAAGCGCCAGCCGCTGAAGGCGCAGGCACCCAAGTGCTACCCCGACAAGGCGCGCAGCTATCTGCTGAGCCTCGGCAACGTGTTCTTCCCGTTCTACAACCCGGCGTTCGCGATCGGCATCGGCTTGATGTACTGGATCATCACCTGGCAATTCCAATCCCTGGTGACGCAGCACGACATCTCCCTCCACAAGATCGACGATGTCGGTGTCGGCACGCCGTTCTTCGCCGTGCTGAGGTTCATGCCGCTCTATCTCCTCCAGGCGATGCTCGTCTCCATCAGCCTGGTGGCGATGCTGGGCGCGCTCTACGCCACGCTGGTGTGGTACGTGGACGCCATCGACCGGCCCGGCTTCCGGCGCTACGCGACCAAGTTCCTCGTCGGCACCGCGCATTTCGGCGCCCACCTGACGGCGATGTTCACCCTGTCGCTGCTGGTCGTGATGCTCAACAACTGGATGGCGCCCAGCATCGAGACCGCCGTCAAGGCCATCTGGCAGACGCGAGATACGCAGGCGGCGATCGTGCGCGACGTCATCGAGGAATCATTGCAGCCGCTGCAACAGCAGGAGCAGAGGCAGGCCGAGCAGCGCCAGCGCGCGCCCCAGGCCCCAGGCGCGCCGCCGCCGCCCACGCCGGTGCGCAACCTCGTCGGCTTCGTCTCCTATCCCGTCATGATGACTCTTCTCGGCGCGCTGATCGGCGGCTCGCTGTGGGGTATCTACTGGGTGGTCACGGGCGTCGTAGGGCGCATGCACTCCGTGGAGGCGTTCGCCGCCTTGCGCATCAAGAACTACAAGTGCTTCCTGCGGCTCAAGTTCGAGAAGGACAAGCTCACCATCTATCCGCTGGGGATCGACAAGATGCCGGGCCCCGACCATTGGCTCAATGCGCCGAAGGGAAGAGCCAATCCCCTGCCGAGCAACCCGAAGCTGATCGCGGTCAAGCCGATCGACATACGACTGATCGAGAACCCGATCGTCATCACCAGCTACGACGAGACCTGAGAATAGGAGACTTCCCGACGCGGCCTCGCCGGGCGCCTACCGGGCCACGTCGGAGGCGGCTTCGGCGGGGCGCACGAACGGCTCCTGCCACGCGCCGTGGACCGTCACCGCCTGGGCACCCTGCATGTCGTCGGGTTGGAGCGGCTTGTCCGCAGCCACGTTCGGCTTGGTGGCCAGGCGCAGATCGAGCGTGCCCTCGACCAGATCGACGCGGCCGGTTGCGCTGATGCCCATGCCGCCGGAGCGGGCGAGCACCGTGTCGCCGATCAGCACGCCGTCGCGGATGACTGTGCGCGCCTCGACCTGATCCAGCGCCGTCTGGCCCTTGGCCAGGGCCCCCCAACCCGGCGGCGTGCCGGACTTTGCGGCGCGCAAGGCTTTGAGGTCCAGGGCCAGCCGCGCGCCTTCGGCCATGATCAAGGCGGCCTTGCCCGAGAGCCCACGCAACACTTCAGCGGGCGTTTGGCCGGCGCTGGATAGGTCGAGGGAGAGCGTCGAGCGGCCGTTGAGGAGCGTCGAGCCCAGCAGTGCTGCGCCGGCGTGGCCTGCCTCGAAGTTCTCGACCTTGCCGCGCAGGGCATAGCGCGGGACCAGCTCGTTGGTATTGGCCGTGATCTGCGCGCTCGCCGTGCCGGAGTGAAGCTCGAGCTCGGCTATATCGGCCAGCAGCTTGCCGGAGCGCATGCTGATGGTGGCCGCGCCGCGCCCAAAGCCATAACCCTTGAGCGCGACCTTGGGCGCAGAGATGCGCAGATCGGCATCGACATGCTTGATGATGGGGAAGGTGAGATCGAAGGTCGACCAGGAGGCCGTTTGCCGGTCGAAGACGAAGGACTGGGCGCGCACGGCTTCGAAGTAGGGCGTCAGGTCGAGCGCGCTGAACGCCAGCGTGCCGTCGAACAGCGGCCTGTCTCCGGCAAGGTTGAGCGCAAGGTTACCGGCCGCCTCGTTGCCGTCGACGGTGATCTTGGCTTTCTCGATGGCCAGGATGCGCCGCGCCCAGCTCATCTGTCCTTTGATGGTCGCCGCATTGAGGCCCTCGGCGTTGGGCACCGGCACGCCGAACGAGCGCACCGCCCGGCGCAGGCTCGGCGTCGTAATCTCCGTCTGCCCTGAGAGCTGCAAATCCTCCGACGCGTCCAGGTGACCCTCGAAGCTCGCCTCCAGCCGGTCTCCTTTCAGGGAAGCCTTCAAGGGCCAGCGCGGCGGTGCGCGCTTGTCGCCGGGGAGCGCCAGCGTCGCATCGAATGACACGCGCTGGCCGCGCACCGTGAAGCTGCCGCGGGCCGCGAGCTGGCCCTTGCGCCATCCGGAGAGCTCCGCCTCGATGTCGTTGATCGGCTCCAGGCTGCCGTCAGCGGTGGTGACATACAGCGTGCCGCGCCGCAGGGTCAGCGCATCGAAGCCGAGGCCCATGAACTGCTCGACCAGCGGGGTGACGCCGGCGGGGTCGCCACTGGCCAGGCCGTCGAAGCTCGAGGCGGTGGTGCGCAGCCCGGAGGCGTTGAGATGGAACACGGCCGCGTCGAGCACGAAGCGGGAGATGGGCATGCCCGTCGTTGCGTTGCCGTCGGCAAAGAGAGTGCCGCGATTGAGCGTCAGATCGGGGGCGCCGCTCAACCGGATCGACGAGGCCACCTCGGCATGGTCGCGCGGCAAGGCCATCACCGCGTAGCCGGCGAAGGGCTCGTCCGAGGTTCGTTGGTTGAGGAGCATCGGCCCGAAGACGGCGAGCAGCAGGCAGACGAGCGTCGCAAGGAGGAACGTGGTGAGGCGCGATATGAGTTTTCTGCGTCTCATGCCCCGACTTGGCCCGTTTGCGTCCCCGTGCGCCGGCGGGCGCACGAGCGCCCGAGCCGACACCACTGCAGTCAAAGCCAACCAAACTGCTTTTACAAATCGTTGCCGACGTGCGCAAGCTGGACTGTAATGGCGGAGCGCAATCGTGCGGCTCAAATCGCCATCCTTGATCGCCTTCATAGCGCGACGGCGAGCAAAGAGCCATAGCTAAACCGCTCCAGGACCACCCCATGTCACAGCCACTGTGGAGACCCGAGAAAACGCGCGCCGCTCAGACGACACTGGCAGCTTTCTCAGGCTGGATGTCATCGCGGACGGGCAAGCCGCTCAGCGACTACGACGACTTGCACCGCCACTCGACACAATCTCCCGGCGAGTTCTGGTCGGCGTTCTGGGACTTCGCTGAAATTGCGGGCGACAAGGGCAAGCCCCCCTACCTCGTCGACGGCGACAAGATGCCGGGCGCGCGCTTCTTCCCCGACGCAAGACTGAACTTCGCGGAAAATCTCCTCTGCAAGAACGGAACAGGCTCAGCTCTCGTCTTCTGGGGCGAGGATAAGGTTAAGCGACGTATGACGTGGGACGAGCTGCGCGACGATGTTGCCCGCGCCAGCCAGGTGCTGCGCGAGGCGGGCGTGGGGCCCGGAGATCGCGTCGGTGCCATCCTGCCCAACATGCCCGAGAGCATCGTCAGCGTGCTCGCCGCCGCCTCGATCGGGGCGGTGTGGTCCTCCTGCTCGCCCGACTTCGGTGCCCAGGGCGTGCTCGACCGCTTCGGGCAGATCGAGCCCAAGGTGCTGATCGCCTGCGACGGCTACTACTACAACGGCAAGGCCATCGACATCGCCGACAAGCTGGCCGACATCGTCGCCAGGCTGCCCTCGGTCAAGGGGGTGATCGTCGTGCCCTACCTCGGCCGCGACAAGGCGACGGTGCAGGGGCTCAACACCGGCCTGATCCATCGCGGGTCACGCGCCCAGACCTGGGACGAGGCGGTGCGCGCGCGTCCCGCCGCGCCGCTGCGGTTCGAGCGTTTCGCGTTTTCGCACCCGCTCTACGTGCTGTTCTCGTCGGGCACCACGGGCATGCCGAAGTGCATCATCCATTCCGCCGGCGGCACGCTCTTGAAACACCTGAGCGAGCAGCGCCTGCACTCCGACATCAAAGCCGGCGACCGCGTGTTCTATTTCACGACGCTCGGCTGGATGATGTGGAACTGGCTGGTGTCGGGCCTCTCCAGCGGGGCGACGCTGCTGCTCTACGACGGCTCGCCCTTCCATCCCGACGGCAACATCCTGTGGGACTACGCGCAGGCCGAGAAGGCCACGCACTTCGGCACTTCCGCCAAGTACATCGATGCGCTGAAGAAGGCGGAGCTGGCACCGGCCAAGACGCACGATCTCTCGGCGCTGCGCGTGCTGCTGTCGACCGGCTCGCCGCTGGTGCCGGAGAGCTTCGACTACATCTACGAGGCGATCAAACGCGACCTCCATCTCGCCTCCATCTCCGGCGGCACCGACATCGTGTCGTGCTTCGTGCTCGGCGACCCGACCTCGCCGGTGTGGAAGGGCGAGATCCAGGCGGCCGGCCTCGGCATGGCGGTGGACGTGTGGTCGCAGGACGGAAGGCCGGTGCGCGAGGAGAAGGGCGAGCTCGTCTGCACGAGGCCGTTCGTCTCCATGCCGGTGATGTTCTGGAACGATCCCGATGGCCGCAAGTATCGCGCCGCCTATTTCGAGAAATTCCCCGATGTGTGGTGCCACGGCGACTTCGCCGAATGGACGCGCCACGGCGGCATGATCATCTACGGCCGCTCCGACGCCACCCTCAATCCCGCCGGCGTGCGCATCGGCACCGCGGAGATCTACGCCCAGGTCGAGCAGATCCCGGAGGTGCTCGAGGCGATCTGCATC
>DATEVP010000041.1:0-11313 GCA_035258465.1 Hyphomicrobiaceae bacterium | reverse complement strand
CACGATAGCAATTAGGGCAAGCGCGAACTTAGAGAGCAAATGTTGGACCATGAAGTATGCCGCCCCCGGCAACAGCACTTGCGGGCAGTGTGATGTCGTCCACGTTCGACCGCAAGTCCCAAACACCCGAAGCCCGGCTTGCCAAGAGGCTTGTAAGCGGACGTGCAGGCTCGGCCCACGTGTTGGCCGGGCCTTGGCAAATCTCCCCGTGGGTAGTGGCGGAGCCCGCTGTGGCGGTCGGGCCACGGTCGGGCCGCGATCAACCCGGCGCGAATTGATCGCGCCAACGGAATTTGGGACAAAGGGCGTAGTGAGGGACGAGCCGCGGGAACGATCCTTCGCGCGACGGCGGGACGCCTGAAGACATCCCGCTCACACCGCGTGACGCGCGGCTCAATGGGGGAGAGCCGAGCCCTCGTAATCCAGGGACGAGGGTTCCTGCTCAATGAGAAAGCCGGTCCGGCTCGTCCGGGCCGGTTTTTTCATGTGTGCCGGCATTGACAGTGCCCGCCGGGTGGCGCTTGTGAGGTCATCGCATCGCACTCGCACCGGAGGTCTTCAATGGCCACCCCGCTGCCGACATTCGGCGATCTGCTGGCGGCCCGCCGCCGGCTCGGCGCCTTGGCCTGCCGCACGCCGCTCATCGAGCATCCCGCGCTCAATGCGCTGACGGGGGCCCGCGTGCTGCTGAAGGCGGAGAACCTGCAGCGGGTCGGCGCCTTCAAGTTCCGCGGCGCCTACAACAAGATCGCGCAGGTGGACCGGGCCACCTATCCCGGCGGGGTGGTGGCGTGCTCCTCCGGCAATCACGCGCAGGGCGTGGCCGCGGCCGCGACCATCATGGGTCTGAGATCCACCATCGTCATGCCCGCCGACGCGCCGCGCCTCAAGATCGCGCGCACCAAGGCGTTCGGCGGCGAGGTGATCGCCTACGACCGCGTCACGGAGGACCGCGATGCGATCGCGCGCGAGCTCTGCGAGACGCGCACGGCCGCCTATGTCCACCCCTTCGATGATCCGGACGTGATCGCGGGCCAGGGCACCGCGGGCCTGGAGATGATGGAGCAGGCCGAGGCGATCGGCGCCATCCCCGACATCGTGCTCGTGGGGGCTTCGGGCGGCGGGCTCGCCAGCGGCGTGTCGATCGCGGTCAAGGAGAAGTGCCCAGCGACCGTGATCTACAGCGTCGAGCCCGCGGGGTTCGACGACCTTGCGCGGTCGCTCGAGAGCGGCGAGCGCGAGCGGAACGCAGAGCTGTCCGGATCCATCTGCGACGCCCTGATGGCGAACACGCCGGGCAAGCTCACCTTCGAGGTGGCCAAGCGCAACCTGGCCGGCGGCCTGGCCGTCACGGATGAAGAGGCCAAGGCGGCCGTGCGCTACGCCTTCGAGGAGCTGAAGCTGGTTCTGGAGCCCGGCGGCGCCGTTTCGCTCGCCGCCATCCTGGCGGGCAAGCTGCCGCTGAAGGGCAAGACCGTCGCGGCCGTCCTGTCGGGCGGCAATATCGACCCCGCGCTGTTCGCCGACATCATTCAGGAGCAGCGTCGGGCGGCATGAGCGCGGCGGAGGCCGAGCGCGAGCGGCGCGGCTTTGCGGCGCGCGTATCGGCGCTGTTCGCGGCCATCTTCGTGGTGGCGGGCACCAATCTTCCCTACCTGCCGATCTGGCTCGATTGGGCGGGATTGAGCACGCGGGAGATTGCCGTCATCACGGCGGCGCCGCTGCTGGTGCGGGTCGCCGTGACGCCGACGATTGGCTTTGCCGCCGACCGGGCCGGCGATCATCGCCGCTTCCTCATTGCACTTTCCTGGGCTGGGCTGGCGGCGCTCGTGGCACTCGCCCAGTCGCGCGGCTTCTGGCCGATCCTCCTGTGCACGCTGTTCTTTGCGCTGGCCTGGACCACGATCATGCCGCTGACGGAAACGGTGGCGATGAGCGGCGTGCGGGCGGCGGGCCTCGACTATGGGCGCATGCGGCTGTGGGGCTCGCTGAGCTTCATTGCCGCGACCCTGGCCGGGGGCTGGGTGGTCGAGTGGCTGGGCCCCGCATCCGCCATCTGGCTGGTGGTCGCCGGCGGCGTACTGACGACGCTGGCCGCGCACGCCCTGGCGCGACCGATCGGTCTCGGGCGGCTCAAGGCGGCGACCAGCCCGCCGCGCCTTTCGCTCGCCGGCGCGCTGGGGCTGCTGCGCTCGCGCCTATTCCTGATGTTTCTGCTGGCGGTCGGAGGCACGCAGGCCGCGCACGCCATGTTCTACACGTTCGGCACGCTGCACTGGCGGCTCGCGGGCCTCTCCGCGGGCTGGGCCGGCGCGCTGTGGGCGATCAGCGTCGTGTCCGAGATCGGCCTGTTCGCCTTCTCGCGCGCGGTGCTTGCGCGCATCGGCGCGCGCGCGCTGATCGTGCTCGGCGCAGGAGCCGCCGTGCTGCGCTGGCTGGTGATGGGCTTCGATCCGCCGCTCGCGCTCCTGCTGCCGCTGCAGGTGCTGCACGGGCTGACGTTCGGCGCCACCCATCTCGGCGCCATGCATTTCATCAGTCAGACCGTGCCCGAAGCGCAGGCCGGCACGGCGCAGTCGCTCTATGCATCGGTCACCGGCGGCATCGCCATGGGCGGCGCCATGCTGATCTCCGGGCCGCTTTATGCGGCCTATGCCGGTCGCGGCTATTGGGCGATGGCGCTTATTGCTGCCATCGCTCTTGCCGCAAGCCTTGCACTTTGGCGGTTCGCAAGAACACACCCCTGATGTGCCGCAAGCCCTGACGTACCGGTGCAATTATGGCGCCTTGGAAGGAGTGCGCATCGCGGGCCCTCGGCTCGACGCCGAAGATCAGCTTCTCGCGCTTCTTGCCCGGAACATGCAGCGTTCCTGCCAGCCAGTCGCAAAGCCCCAGAAAATTGCCCAGGTTCTTGTTGAAGTGCGCGGGATCGGTCGAATGATGGATCTGATGATGCGCCGGGCTGAGAAACAGCCGGCCCCATGGGCCCGTGAAGGCGATCCAGAATTGCGAATGCTGCAGGGTGCCGATGAGGAACGCGAAGAGCAGCACGATGGCGTTGGTGTTGGCGACCGTGAACTCCTCGATCGGCGCTCCCAGCAGGTAGTTGAGGGCGCCGCCCGTGATGCCGGTGAACAGCGCCAGGATATTGTAGAACACCAGCGTGTCGACCGGGTGCACACGAAAATCGGTCAGTGGGGAGAGGACCTCGGCTTCGTGGTGGACCTTATGAAACTCCCAGAGGAACGGAATGTTGTGGCTGAGGTAGTGGTCGACGAAATAGGCGAGCTCGTAGGCCACGAACAGCGCAACCGTCAGAATGGCCACAGCGGACACCTTGGAGAGTGAGGTCGGCGTCATGGCGCCGAACGCGTCCGCCAGGCGCGAAGTCACCGTCGTGCTCACGAAGTGATAGGACAGAATTGCCCAGCCGAAGAGCAGGCTCGCCAGGAACACGTTGAAAAGGAAGAAGCCGACGTCTGCGCGGCTCGAGGCGCTGCGCAGCATGCGGCGGGGGAACAGTGCGCGCACGAGCACGCGCACGCGCAGCGGCTTCCTGCGCCGGCTCCGACGGAAACCCAGGAAAAGCAGGACGATGCACAGCGCCGCCGACAGCGAGGCGAGGGAGAATTCAGCCGGCAGGAAGAGCAGTTTCGTGAGCTTGGCGCAGATATGCTGGAAGAGAAAGCTCGGCAATTCGAGGATGGAAGAGGGGCTGGGCAGGTTCATCGGCGGCAGCTGGCCAGGTCGGTGAGATGAGCTGAGCTTTGATAGGCCGACGCTGCTAATTTCCCCTTAAGAACTCAGCCCCAGAGCCGAGGCTCGGGCGGGTGAACGAGCGCGCCTTCGTAGCGGAGGGCGGGCTGGCGATCCCTGGCGAGCAGCAGCGGGCCGTCGAGATCGACCCAGTCGGCGCCCTGGGCGAGCAGCACCGCCGGGGCCATGGCGAGCGAGGTCGCCACCATGCAGCCCGTCATGGTCTTGAGCCCGCGGGTGCGGGCCTCGGCGGCGAGCGCCAGCGCCTCGGTGAGCCCGCCGGCTTTGTCGAGCTTGATGTTGATCGCCTCGTAGCGGCCGGCGAGGCCGTCGAGATCGCCCCGCGTGTGCACCGATTCATCGGCGCAGATGGGCACGGGATGCGGCACATGCGCGAGCGCGGCGTCGGCGCCGGCCGGCAGCGGCTGCTCGATGAGCTCGATGCCGGTCTCGGCGGCGGCCGCCATCAGCTCCGGCAACAGGGCCGGCGTCCAGGACTCGTTGGCATCGGCGATGAGACGCGCGTGTGGGCATGCCGTCCTGATGCTGTGCAGCCGCTCGGCATCGCCCGGCCCGCCCAACTTCAGTTTCAGCAGCGGCATGGAGCGTGCGGCTGCCGCGGCGCCGGCGGCCATCGCTTCCGCGCTGTCGAGGCTGATGGTGTAGGCGGTGAGAAGGGGCCGCAACGGCGCCAAGCCGGCGAGCAGGGCGGCGCTGGTTGCGCTGCGCTTGGCCTCGTAGTCCCACAGCGCGCAGTCGAGCGCACTGCGGGCGGCACCTGCCGGCATCTGGGCCTGCAGGCTCGCGCGGTCTAAGAGCACGCCTTGCATGCCGAGGATGGCACGCCGCACGCTGTCGACCGTCTCGCCGTAGCGGGCATAGGGCACGCACTCGCCGCGCCCCGACACGGTGCCGTCGCTGACGTGGGCCACCACGACGGTCGCCTCGCGCTTGGCGCCGCGCGCGATTGTGAAAGTGCCGGCAATCGGCCAAGTCTCGACGGTGGCCGTGATGCTCAGCGTCATTGGGTGCCGTCAATGCCCGCGGCGGGTAGCTCTCAGCGCAGCCGGCCGCTCGCGTGGGCAAGCAGGAGGTAGACGCGGCCCGCATCGGAAATGAGGTGGTCGTGCACGGTGCGCCCGGAGGGGTATTTCTGCTCGAGGTCGCGGATCATGCCCTCGAAATTGGCGAGGAAACGGTCGACGGTGCGGCGCACGTCCATGTTGGTCTTGTAGCGCTCGGTGACGTCGTCGAACGCCGCGCGCCCCTCCGCGGTATAGATGCTGCGCACCATGATGCCGCGCTGGCCGGCGCGGAAGCGCGACCAGATGGCGGCAGCCGTCGTCGGATCGAGACCGCGTGCCATGATTTCCATGTCGACGACGGGCGGCCGCTCGGTGCCGTCGTCGTCGCGCGAGGCCCGCGACAGCAGATCGGTGAGCGACCAGCCGCCGTCGTCGTCGCCGGCAGGAGGTGGAGGAACCTGGAGCGGGCCGGTCTGGGCCGCATAGGCGGCGGTCAGCGAGCCGGGCGCCCCGGCCGGCAGCGGGCCCGGCGCAATGACATCGCGCCGTTGGCGGGTGGACAAGGTCGAGAGCTGCTCGAGCGCGCGCAGCTGCTCGCTGAGCGCCATCCGCATGGCATCCGCGCTTTCGCGCGCCGCGATCGGCAGGCGCTCTGCTTCGGCGCGAAACCGCCCCTGCTCCATCTGCATCTCGCTGGCCGTTCGCGCCGCCCTGGCCCTCAGGTCCTCCGACGTTTCGCTGAAGCGGTTGGTGATCGAGTCGAGGTGCTGCGTCACCTCCTGGGAAACGCCCGAAACCCGGTTGCGCATGTCTTCCAGCGCGCGGCTCGCCTGCGCGTCCGTCTGCGCCCGCAGGCGCTCGAACTCGGCCACCACGGCGCGCGAGTGCGCATCCGTCTGCGCCCGCAGGTGCTCGATCTCCGCGACCGCGGCCTGGGCGTGGGAGGTGGTGCCCTTGGCCAGCTGCTGGATCAAGCTGCGGGCCCTGTTCTCGGCCTCGGTGAGCGAGCCCTCGACGGTGGCGGAGTATCCGCGCATGACGTCGCTCAGCTGATCGGCCTTGCCGGACAGGCGGTGCAGGGTGTCGTTGAGCTCGGCGTGCCGCGCCTGCAGCGTGCTGTCGATGCGCGTATTGGCCGATTCGAGCTCGGTTGCCGCGCGTATGATGGACTGCCCCTGGTTGTCGAACCTGGTCGTCACGCTGGACACCTGGTCCAAGAGGTTCTCCGAGGCGTGCTTCAGGAGGTCGGCCTGGCTGGAAAGGCCTTCGATGGCCCTGAGCGACTGGCGGGTGATGTTGTCGCTGGTCCGGCGCACCGCATCGATGCCGGTCATCAGCGAGTCGTCGAGCGAGTTGGCCTGCCGGCCCAGCGTGTCGGAGAGCGAGCGGACGTGATTGTCCATGGCGATCGAAAGCGCGCGTGCCTTATCGTTGACGGCGTGGTCGATGGCGATCGTGGAGCGCAGCATCGACTCGTCGAACAGCGCCAGCCGCTCGGAGAAGGCGGCGTCGAGTGCGCGCGTGCGCTCCACCAGCTGCACGTCGAGGGCCTCGGCGCGGTTGGCCAAGGTGGCGTCGAGCGCCACCGTGTAATCGTCGAGCACCGACTGCAGCTGCAGGGTGCGGCTGGCGAGCGATGACTCCAGCGCCCCGCCGGCCGTCGCCAGCTGGGTCTCGAGCGCGACCAGGTTCTGTCCGGCGCTCTCGATGATCTTGGCGAGCTTGACCTGCTGCTGGGAGAGCTTGTCGATCAGGCTGGGCACTTCGCTGCCCATGGTTCTCAGGGTCTCGGAGACCTTGTCGGTCGTGCTCACCAGGGCATGACGCTCGCCGGCCAGCTCCTGGATCAGGCCCTTTATCTTGTGCTCGTTCTCCGAGTACGACTTTTCGAGCGACGATACCTCGTTGTGAACCAGCGCCTCGAGCTCGCCCGCGCGTCCCAGCGCGCGCGAGATCGCCTCGTTCATGAACGACACCTGGCGGCGCACGGCCTGGCCGAGGGAGGCGGCGGACTGCTCGGCGGAGCGATCGGGCTCCGCCAGGCGAACCGCCACCTCGGTCATGGCCGAGGACATCAGCTTGAGCTCCTGGGTGCGCCAGGCCAGCAGCGCCAGGAACCAGAACAGTGCGATCGGCAGGCAGACGCTGGCCGCGACGATGACCATCATGGGACTGGTGAACGTCGCGCCCTCGGTGCTCATGAGCGCCCAAGTCAGTAGAATGCCCACGCCGAGCCACCCGCCCGAGGCGCCCGCCGCCATCAGGAACGGCTGGTTGGAAGGCTTCTGCTGCAGCGAGAAGATGAGGCCGCCGATCGAGGGAGCGTCGTCGTTGGCGGCAATGCGGCTGCGGGCCGGGCCTGCCGGTCGCCGCTTGGCGGCGCGCCGCTGCGGCTCGGCTTCTCTATCGGGCTTCGGGATCGAGAGCTCGGGCCTGGAAATGGGTGGCGGGAGGTCGGCATCCTCGGAAGCCGCGCCCGAGGCTTTCGGCGTCGGCCGTGCGAGCGGGGTGGGCCCGGGCAACCGGTGCGTCACCTCGCGCTGCGTCTTGCCGTCGTGAGCCATTCCCCGATCCAACCTCGGCGGCATGTAGCGCACCGACCCCCGTTAGTCCCGACACATATCGTATTTCCCCGTTGGGGCACAGGCGGCCAACGACAAAACCTGTGGCAAGCCCACCGGTTAGGGTTGATCCGGCCAGGCACTTTCGGAGCACGATTCCCTCGACAGCTTCGCTTAAGCTTGCAATTGGGCAAAACAAAGATAGGCCGGGGCGACAAAAACGCGAGATGTGGGGAGGGATTTACCATCACGACTGAAAGGGCCGCGGGCTTAACGCAAGGTTATCGAGAGCAAAGCAGGATCAATACTACGTCGGGTCCGTCCCTTGGACGGCGGCGGACCGAATCAGCGAACGGGTCGCTCGGGGGAGCACAGTTTGGCGAGCAAGCCCACAGGTTGCAAGGCGGCAGCGCCACCGGGCAGTCGCGCCGACGGGCTCGACGGCGAGCCGATCGATCATGCCTATCTCGGCCGATTCACGCAGGGCAATGCGGACCTCGAGCGCGAGGTGCTGGAGCTGTTTGCCGGGATGATCCCGCGCTACCTCGACGATCTGCGCGCCGCCGCCACCAACAAGGCCTGGAAGGACGCCGCCCACACCATCAAGGGCTCGGCCGCCGCCGTCGGAGCGCGCCGGCTGGCGCGCTTTGCCGAGATGGCCGAGAGGCTCGACGTGGAGGCCCCGGAGGCTTGCAGCGAAGGCTATCGCGAGGAGGCGATCGGTGCCTTGACCGCAGCGGCGGACGAAGCGTGCCGCCATGTCGCGCGGCGCTTTGCCCGCGCCTGAGGCGGGCTGGCCGCGACCAGTCGCACCGAACTTGAATTTGCATTGCCGGCCCGCTAACACTCCGCGGCCGACATAGCCGCTCGCCGCCACAGCGAGCGGCCCTATTTGCCCCTCCAACACGGTTTCGAGCGAGCAGTCGCCCTGCCCCCGTCCATGGCCAAGATCACCTTCATTCAGCCGGACGGCAGCCAGCAGACCGTGGAAGCCGAGCCGGGCATGACGGTCATGGAGGCCGCCAGGAAGCATCTGATCCCGGGCATCGAGGCGGAATGCGGCGGGGCCTGCGCGTGCGCGACCTGCCACGTCCATGTCGACGAGGCGTGGCGCGCCAAGACCGGCGGGCCCTCGGAGATGGAAGAGGATATGCTGGACTTTGCCTTCGACGTGCGCGAGGGAAGCCGCTTGAGCTGCCAGATCAAGGTGAGCGAGGCGCTCGACGGGCTCGTCGTGCGCGTGCCCGAAAAGCAGTTCTGACGAGGTGAGGACCCGTGCGCAGGTTGGTGGGCTCGGCGCTGCCGCTCTTCGTGCTCTCCGGCCTCGACGCGTGGTGGCAGCCGAGCCAGGGTTGCGCCGAGTTTGTCGCGGGGGGCCATCAGGACGCAATGAAAAGCGTGCAGAAGACGTTTTCAGATGCAGGATTTTCCAATTGCACCCTGCGGCATCATCTATCGGCTGCAACCGGCAGGAAGCAGTGATAGACCGTTGCGCGGGAAAATTGGATGGGACCCCAAACCATGCCAGCTGAAGGCGCAACCGGCGTTCTGCCTATCGAGACGGATGCCCTGATCATCGGCGCGGGGCCGATCGGGCTGTTTGCCGTGTTCGAGCTCGGGCTCGTCGACATCAAGGCGCACGTCGTCGACATCCTCGACAAGGTCGGCGGCCAGTGCGCCGAGCTCTATCCAGAGAAGCCGATCTACGACATTCCAGCCCTGCCGATCGTCAGCGGCCAGGAGCTGACCGACCGGCTGATGCAGCAGATCAAGCCGTTCGGCGCCACGTTCCATCTCAATCAGCGCATCGACGCGCTGGAGCGCAGGGGCGACGGCCGCTTCCGGCTGGTGTCGGACACCGGCACCGAATTCCTGGCCAAGGTGGCGATCATCGCTGCCGGAGGCGGATCGTTCACGCCGAAGCGGCCGCCGCTTCCCGGCATCGACGCCTACGAAGGCAAGTCCGTCTTCTATTCCGTGCGGCGCATGGACGACTTCCGCGGCCGGGACGTGCTGGTGGTGGGGGGCGGGGACTCCGCGCTCGACTGGACGCTCAACCTGCAGCCGGTTGCCAAGAGCCTCACGCTCCTGCATCGGCGTGACGATTTTCGCGGCGCGCCGCATTCGGTGGAGAAGATGCGCGCGCTCGTCGCCGAGAAGAAGATCGCGCTGCGCATCGGCCAGATGACGGCGCTGCACGGCGAGGGCGGCGCGCTGGCGGCCGTGTCGATCCGCACCAAGGACGGGGAAACGCGCCTCGACTGCAACCGGCTGCTGCCGTTCTTCGGCCTAACTATGAAACTTGGCCCCGTTGCCAACTGGGGCCTCAACCTGCATGAGAACCTGATCCCGGTCGACACGGAGGCGTTTCAGACGAGCGAGGCCGGCATCTTCGCCATCGGCGACATCAATTCGTATCCGGGCAAGCTGAAGCTCATTCTGTCGGGCTTCCACGAGGCGGCTCTGATGGCGCAGGCGGCCTACAAGATCGTCTATCCCGGCAAGAAGCTGCTGTTCCAGTACACGACGTCGTCCTCGTCGCTGCAGAAGAAGCTCGGCGTCAGCTGAGTGCCGGCGTTGCGGGAAGCAACGAGAACTCGCCGGACGCGGTGACGGCTGTAGGGTGACGATCGCGGATCACTTGCCGGCCCTCGGGTTGGCGTCCTGCTTCTTCCAGAACTCCTTGCTGTCGAACGGCTTGTCGGACGACGAGGGGGAAGTGGCGCAGCCGAAGAAGCCGCATGAAGCGTCGGCCGAGGACTTGGGCAGGTTGGGCCGGAAGTCGCCGGCCAGATGGCGCTGCAGATCGGCCTTGATGTCGGCCCCTTTCTTATCCGTGCAGTAGTCGGGATCGGCGTTGATGCGCGCCCGAATGGTGTTGAAGGTCGAGTCGTAGCTGCCTTGGATCTTGGCCAGCTGATCGCCGGCTGCGCCCTGCTGCGCCTCGTAGGCGAGATAGGACGCCCTCAGCTTGTCCGCATCGAAGTAGAAGCCGCACCTCTTCGCCCGCGCCGACGTCCAGGCCACCGAAATGGGCCGTGCCATGGGATGCTCGTTGCTGATGCCGCCCGCAGGCGCATCCGCTGGCGTGGCGCCGGTCGTCAGGCCGCTGGCCCCGCCGCCGCAGCCAGCATGCAGAGCTGTTGCGGCGACCAGGAGGGCGCAGGCCAGACCTCGAGCGAATCGGTGCATGCCATCCCCTGTATGGCCTATCAATGGGCCGAGATTCGGGCTCGCGTCAATCGGCGACGGGGATCGCGACGGGGTCAGACCCTTCGTCTCTACCAGAGTCCAGTTCGACGGTCGAGCAAAGGGTCTGACCCCATACCCTACCGCATCAGCTCCTTCATGGCCCGGTCGAGGCCGTCCAGCGTCAGGGGGTACATGCGGCCTGAGACCGCATCGCGCAGGAGCTTGATGGAGGGTGTCCAGCCCCAGTGGCTCTCGGGCACCGGGTTTAACCATACGCAGTGCTCGTAGACGTCGGTGACGCGCTTGATCCAGAGCGCGCCCGGCTCCTCGTTCATGTGCTCGACCGAGCCGCCGGCGACCGAGATCTCGTAGGGGCTCATGGAGGCATCGCCGACGAACACCACCTTGTAGTCGGCGGGGTACTTGTGCAGCACGGACCAGGTGGGCGTGCGCTCGGTCCAGCGGCGCGCGTTGTCCTTCCAGACGAACTCGTAGAGGCAGTTGTGGAAGTAGAAGAACTCCAGGTGCTTGAACTCGGTGCGGGCGGCCGAGAACAGCTCCTCGGCCTGCTTGATGTGCCAGTCCATCGAGCCGCCCACATCGAAGAACATCAACACCTTGACGGTGTTGCGCCGCTCGGGCCGCAGGTGGATGTCGAGGTAGCCTTTGTGCGCGGTGCCCCTGATGGTGTTGTCGAGGTCGAGCTCCTCGGGCGCGCCCTCGCGGGCGAATTTCCTGAGGCGCCTGAGCGCCACCTTGATGTTGCGCGTGCCGAGCTC
>DATEVP010000040.1:0-3505 GCA_035258465.1 Hyphomicrobiaceae bacterium | reverse complement strand
TGGCCGCTTCCAGCAGCACGGCCTGCTCGGTGTTGCGCAGCGTCTCGCGGCCGGCCCGCACCGTCGCCTCGGCCTCGGCCACTGTGTTGACGACTCTGAAACCCCGGAAAAGCGGCTGCACCAGGCCGACGGAGTAGCCGCGCGGATTGCTGTCCGAGGTGCTCCCCCCGAGCGGCGGCGGCCTGACCGTGGTGCGCTCGAAGGACGTATCGGCGTTGCCGGTGACGGTTGGACGGTAGCCGGACAGCGCGCGCGGCACCTCCTCGTCCACCGCACGCAGCGTGGCGCGCGCGGCATCTAGCTTGGGATTGAACTTGTAGGTGGCGGCCAGCGCCTCCTTGAGTGTCTCGGCTTCGGCTGTCCCTATCGGGGCGCATGCGAGGATGGCCGAAAGGGCGAGGAGGCCCACACCCCAGCGCAACCGATCCGTCCCCCGGTCTCTCACGTATTTCCCCTCGTCCAGCGGGAATTTCTTGTACGCAACCGCCCCACACCCCCGGTTTGCGCTTCCCGGTGGAGCGAGGACGATCAATTCGCATGGTCTTACCGCGATTCTTGGCACACCGATTGATCATAAACTCTCAATCACTTGGCCGCCGGCCGCGATTTCCAGACGGCGTTGCCGACTTTCAACACTCAAAGCTCAGGGAAGAGGCACCCACAACAATCGTGGAGTGCGCCGGCGTGCGTTCAGAAAACGAAGCCGGTCTCGCGCGCAAAACCCGGCAACGGCGGCGCGCCGGCATCGAAGGCGGCGCGCGCATCGAAGGTCGTGCCGGCACGCTGCCACACCTGCGCGCAGCCGAGGCTGCCTCGAGCGATCACGGCCACGAGCCGGCCGCCCTGGGCGAGCTGGTCGAGCAGCGATTGCGGCACCTCCGGCACGGCGCCGTTGAGCAGGATGGCCGCGAACGGACCGCGGTCGGGCGCACCGGCCCCCAACGGGCCCGGCACGACCATGGCGTTGCTCACGCCCAGCTCGCGCAGGGTTGTCGCGGCCGTCGCGGCGAGAGCAGCGTCGGATTCGACCGCAACCACGCGCCTGGCGAGCCTGGCCAGCACGGCCGTCGAATAGCCGCTGGCGCAGCCGACATCGAGCACCACGGCCTCGGGCGCGATCTCGGCAAGCTGCACGAGCTTGGCGAATATCCGCGGCGGCAGCAGGTAGCGCGCTTCGGTGTGGCCGGCGTCGCGCCTGACGGGCACCGCCTCGTCCATGTAGGCGAGCGCTCGCAGCTCCCGCGGCAGGAACGCCTCGCGCGGCACCTCCAGCATGGCCTTGATGATGCGCCGGTCGGTGACGTCGCTGGGACGCACCTGGCTTTCGACCATGTTGAGGCGCTGCTGCTTGCTGTCGATCATTGGGATGGCGGGAGCTGGGAATTGCGGACGCTCGGCCCCGGCGGGCGCCGACGCGCCGCGACCTTAGCTCAACGGGACGCATGGCGGCCAGCTCGGGCTTCGCCCCCACGCGTGCAGCCAATCGCCGCAAAGGTGCGGGTCGCACCGGTCTCGGTCCGCCGGCCCCGAGCATTTGCCATCCGGGAACGGCGCGTGATACATGCTCGCGGCCTGGAGATGGCCACGTGGCGGAGTGGTTACGCAACGGTCTGCAAAACCGTGTACCCCGGTTCAATTCCGGGCGTGGCCTCCAGCTCGGCGATCGGCGTAAGCCAAATATTTCCGCCAGGGTTCTGGCGGCAGGCGCCCAGGTTTGCTAAGACGCGGCCAGCGCTTGGGCGGCAAGACCATTCCGCGGTAGCTCAGCGGTAGAGCAGCCGGCTGTTAACCGGCTGGTCGCAGGTTCGAATCCTGCCCGCGGAGCCAGTTTTTCAAGCGTACGAAGTCGATTTTCAGGCGCTGGGGTTGCAGTGGGGTTGCAAGTGATCTGATTTTGCCGTGCCACAGACCAACGCCGGCTCCTGGCACGGCCATCTCAGGTCCGAGGTTCGCTTTTTCATCTTGCGTGTCTCGGGCAGCGTGGCATTGGCTGGTTGCCTGGAGAGAAAGTTTTCCGCCGAGACGATTGGGCGACCGAGCTTCTTCTCGAGCTCCGCCGCGCGCTGCCCGCGATTTTCGCGCCGTCAATCGATGCTGTGAGCGCCGGAGCAAAAATCCCTCGGTGAAGCGGCCGATTCGGTGATCGGTTGCGCCGGAGTAAAAGGCATGATCCCCTTTTGGGGCCTCTTTTCAGCCTGCTGGCTGATGCGCAGCGCCTGTTGGGAATTGCCCTGAGCCAAGGCGCTCAACTCATTTGCCGCCCGTCATTCGTCGCCAGGCAGCGATCGGTAGCCGCGGGCTTCGACCAACGGCCGGTTGCTCATCTGGGCGTGGTGCCGATAAATAAGAACAGCACGCAGGGTCCCGTGGGAGGAAGCGCGATGTCCGAGAAGGTCTACAACGTACCCGCCGAGTGGGCCAGCCGGGCCTACATCAACAACGAGAAGTACTTGGGCATGTACAAGCGCTCGGTGGAGGACCCGAACGGCTTCTGGGGCGAGGTCGGCAAGCGCATCGATTGGATCAAGCCCTACACCAAGGTCAAGAACAGCTCGTACGCGCCCGCCAATCTCTTCATCAAGTGGTACGAGGACGGCACGCTCAACGTCTCGGCCAACTGCATCGATCGCCACTTGAAAACCCGGGCCGATCAGATCGCCATCATCTGGGAAGGCGACGACCCGACGATGGACGAGAAGATCACCTACCGGCAGCTGCACGAGCGGGTCTGCAAGTTCGCCAACGTGCTGAAAGCCAACGGCGTAAAGAAAGGCGACCGCGTCACCATCTACCTGCCGATGATCCCAGAGGCGGCCTACGCAATCCTGGCCTGCGCCCGCATCGGCGCCATCCACTCTGTGGTCTTTGGTGGCTTTTCGCCCGACAGCCTCGCGGCCCGGATCAACGATGCCCAGTCCAAGTTCATTATTACAGCCGATGAAGGTGTTCGCGGCGGCCGTCCGATCCCGCTCAAGAAGAACACCGACGAGGCACTCGAGAAGTGCAAGGGTGACGAGAAGGTGCTGGTCGTGCGCCGCACCGGCGCGCCCGTGCCCTGGACAGGCGGCCGCGACATCTGGCTGCACGAGGAGCTGGTCAAGGTCGACGCCAACTGTGCGCCGGTGGAGATGAGCGCGGAGGACCCGCTGTTCATCCTCTACACTTCGGGCTCCACCGGCAAGCCGAAGGCGGTGGTGCACACGTGTGGCGGCTATCTCGTCTACGCGTCGATCACGCACCAGTACGTGTTCGACTATCACGACGGCGACATCTTCTGGTGCACCGCCGACGTCGGTTGGGTGACCGGCCACAGCTATATCATCTATGGCCCACTCAGCAACGGCGCCACGACCCTCATCTTCGAGGGCGTGCCGAACTACCCCACGCCGTCGCGCTTCTGGCATGTCGTCGACAAGTGGGACGTCAACATCTTCTACACGGCGCCGACGGCGATCCGTGCGCTGATGGGTGCGGGCGACGACTACGTCAAGCGCACGGACCGCTC
>DATEVP010000039.1:0-7620 GCA_035258465.1 Hyphomicrobiaceae bacterium | reverse complement strand
GGCTGCGCAAGCCAGGTCTGGCTCGCGAGCAAGGTGCGTGCCCCAGCGCAAGGAACGGGCCCGGTGCTCGAATTCCAGGGTGACAGCGACGCGCATATCGTGCGCGGGCTGATCGCCATCCTGTTCGCGATGTTTCAAGGGAAGACGCCCGAAGCGATCTTGAGCGCCGATGCGCAGGCGGCGTTCGCCGAGCTCGGGCTCAAGGAGCACCTCACCCCCCAACGCTCGAATGGCTTCTTCTCCATGGTGGAGCGCATGCGCAGCGACGCGCGCGCGCTCGCTGCCGCCTGAGCTGGCTCGGGCCGGATTCCCCGCCGGTTCAGCGCCACGCGTCCAAGCTCGGCTTGTAGCCCTCCTCGCCCCAATGGCGCAGGCGCAAAGCGCTGGGCGAGGGCTCGGGCGCGATCAAGCCGTAATGCCTGGCAAGGCTCGTCAGCGCGAGCTCGAGGACAACTCGGGTCGCTCTTTGCGGCCAAGCTTGCGCCCGTCCCGCCGCCTGCAGACCCATCTCATGACAGCAGACGTCGATGAGGATGCTGCCGAGTTCGGGGCCTACCGCGCGCACCGCCCGATAGACGCGCTCGCGCGCCGCCACCACGGCGTCGCTGAGCTCGATGCCCACGCCCGGCCCGGCGCGGCGGGTGCGCTTGCTGGTTGCCGATGCGGACCAATCGGCGGTCACTCGAGGCGTCAGCTGGCCGCGCCAGTAGTCGGCACAAAGGCGCTCACCGGCCGCGAATTGCGCCTCCGAGATGAGCGGGCGGCCCTTCTTGTCCTTGCGGCGATGCAGCCAGGCGAGCGGCCCTTCGCGCTTGGCGGGTATCGGCACAGGCGCGCCGTGGGTTGCGGCGTTCGGCTGTCTGTTGCGTCGCAAGTCAGCCTGCGCTGTGCCTACTCCGCTTCTCGCCCGGCGCAGCGCTCGGACACCGGCTGCGGTGAGGCGCACCTGCTCGCCATCCTTTCCCAGCTCGAGCCAGCCGTGGCGGCACGCGCAGGCGACGCACCCGCCGGCGATGGTGCCGATGGCCCGTGCAAAGCCGTTGCGTGGGGAAAAGACGGCGTACTGGCCGGCGTCACCGGCTTCCGCTTCCAGCGGTACGGCATACGCCCCCTTGCGCGCCAGCCGCGACAGGTTCGCCAGCACCTCCGCCTCGGCTGCCGGGTTGCCACGGTGAGCGGTCGACATGGCGCTCATGCCCGTGATACCGGAACCGACGCCGACGCCGCCGACAGCAGCCGCAAGACGCCTTCGAGAAGCTCCAAGGACCTGTCGAAGGAGGGATCGTCCCGCAGATCCTCCACGAGGCCGCAGGCATGAGCCACCGTGGTGCGGTCGCGGGCAAAGATCTGGCCCACCTCCGTCATCGACAGACCGCAGCCTACGTGGGCCAGGTACATGGCCACCTGCCGGGCGAAGGCCGCGCGCGGTCTTCCGCGCGTGCCGGACCAGAGGTCGGTGCCAGCCACCATGAACACCTTGGAGATCGCCTGCTCTAGAATCGGGCGCATGCATTGATCGGAGATGCGCGGTAGCACCTCTCGATATACACGTCCAGGTTGTGTTTCATCGCAGACACAAGCTTCGGCTCGCATGACGATCCCCAATCCATCCCAAGACTAGCAGCGCGATATACTTGAGGAACGGCAGGCTCTTCTTGATGTGGCCGAACTAAACGCCGTTCGAGAGGCCAGCGTACTGCACCTGCGGAGCGCGGGGATAAGTACCGGCTTGGTTAAAGCCCGCGCGCGCGTGTCCGCCGCCGGCCACCAGCAATCCCCGCGCCAGAGGACGGTGTCATCCTTCCTCGCAGTGCAAGGAGAGAGACATGACGCTGTCGCAACCACGCCGCGCATCGGGCCGGGGCGCTCGGAGGCAGGCTTCCGGGAGCAGCTCCGCCGCGGCCCGGCGCCCGGCGAGAATCAGGGCTATCCGGACCCCACGCCCGGCTTTCGACCGCCGGACCGCCCTGACGCGGGCGTTGGCGCTATGGCCGGGTGAGGTCGATGACCTCAGTGCGGCGGGCCGGCAGCACATGCTGGCCAGGCTCAGAGGCGCGTTGCGCGCGGAGCGGCGGCGGGGCATCGCCGGTCATTGGACCTACGACCTGGCCCGTCACGTCGAGCTCCTTCACCTCTACCGGCAGGAGCTGGCAATGGTGAGGGCGATGAACGCGACGCGCGAAGACGCCCGCGCGGCCGTCCCGAGCATCGGATGAAGGGTGTGCAGTAATGGACCGGGGGAACCCCCAGCGGTCAGCCTACTTCTCCCGGCGGGTGCCTAGCCCCATCTGCTTGGCGAGCTGGGAGCGGGCCGCGGCATAGTTCGGAGCAACCATGGGGTAATCGTGCGGCAGGCCCCACTTCTCGCGGTATTCCTCCGGAGAGAGGTTGTAATGCGTACGCAAATGCCGCTTGAGAGACTTGAACTTCTTGCCGTCCTCCAAGCAAACGATGAAGTCCGGTGTCACCGATTTCTTGACGGCAATGGCGGGACGCAGTTCTTCGCGCTCGGTTTGGCCAATGCGCTGCGAGGCTTTGCTCAACGCCTCGTGCACGTCACTGATGATCGCGGGAAGGTCCGTCGGAACCACGGTGTTGTTGCTGACGTAGGCTGAAATGATCTCGGCCGTCAGCTCCACCAAATCAGCCTTATTCGATTCATCCATAATGTCCCTCCACCCGGAGCTGAATTTCCCACAGTTAGCGATGCAACAGCGGCGGCCACGCTTGTAAGCGCGCTCACTATTCTTGCCACTTATACAACGGACACCTCAATATAGTATAGCTTGACTAGTTACCAATCCAAGAAAAAAGCCAACACTTGCGCCTGGGCCACTCCCAGTATTTGGCCTCGTCTCAGGTCGGACGCCTCCATGGTCACAATTGCAGGCCCTGACCGCGACTTACACTAGCCGGGACCAGGGCGAGGCGGCGCTGTTGCCCGCTTGGGCCCACACGAAGTCTTGAAACCATGCCGGTCGAACCCAACCGCGGTCACGGTCATAATGGAGCCGTCGACGCCCGCTACCACCCGCTCCAGCAGCCGAAGGCCACCCCCATGACGAACAGCCCCTCCAACACCCGCGCCGACAAGATCACCAAGACCGACTCCGAGTGGCGCAACAAGCTCACACCAGAGCAGTTCTACGTGACGCGCCAGCACGGCACGGAGCGGGCCGGCACATCGCCGCTGAACAAGGAGAAGCGCGACGGCATGTACGTGTGCGTCTGCTGCGGGGAGCCCCTGTTCTCCTCCGACGCCAAGTTCGAGTCCGGCACCGGATGGCCGAGCTTCGACAAGCCGGCCGACGCCGCATCCGTGAGCGAGCATGAGGACCGGGCGCTGTTCATGCGCCGCACCGAGGTGCGCTGCGCCCGCTGCGAGAGCCACCTCGGGCACGTGTTCCCGGACGGTCCCGCCGATACGACCGGGCTGCGGTACTGCATCAACGGCGCCGCCCTGGATTTCAAACCCGGCGATACCTGAACGGCGCCTCCAAGAACGCCGATTAGGATTCCCGATCCAGGCTTGCGGAAGCGTCCCGAAGAGACACTCCGCCCCAAAGTAGGTGCCCCCAATGCACGGCCTCAACCGCCCCCTCTCGCGTCCGCTTGCGCCGCCTCTCGCCAAGCGGCGGCCCAAGTTCTCCGCGCACCACGGCCTCGAGCTCGTGGACGAGTATGCCTGGCTGCGCGCGGACAACTGGCAGGAGGTGATGCGCGACCCGTCCGTCCTGGAGGGCGACATCCGCGCGTACCTCGAGGCCGAGAACGCCTACACGGAAGGCTCGCTGGCGGACACCGTCGAGTTGCAGGCGGCCCTCTACGCCGAGATGAAGGCGCGCATCAAGGAGGACGACAGCACGGTCCCCGCGCCGGACGGACCGATGGCCTACTACATGAGCTTCGTCACGGGCGGCCAGTACCCGCTGCTCTGCCGGCAGCCGCGCAACGGCGGCGTCGAGCAGGTCCTGCTCGACGGCAACAAGGAGGCCGAGGGGCTCGCCTACTGGCAGCTCGGTGCGGCGGCCCACAGCCCGGACCACAAGCTCTTGGCCTATGCCGTCGACGACAAGGGCTCGGAGCTCGCCACCATCCGCATCCGCGACCTGGCCACCGGCCTGGACCTGCCCGACGCGATCCCCGACACGCGCAGCGCCATCGTCTGGGCGCGTGACAGCCGCACCCTGTTCTACGTGAAGCTCGACGCCAACCATCGTCCGCTGTTCGTCTACCGCCACCGCGTCGGCACCCCCATCGAGGAGGATGTTCTCGTCTATGAGGAGAAGGACGTCGGCTTTTACGTCGGTGTCACCCAGACGCAGTCGGGCAGCTTCATCGCCATCGACGCGCACGACCACCAGACGAGCGAGATCTACCTCATCGATGCCGACCGGCCCGACAGCGCCCCGCGCCTCGTCGCCGCGCGCGAGCACGGCCACGAGTATTCGGTCGAGCACAACGGCGACCGGCTGATCATCACCACCAACTCGGGCGGGGCCGAGGACTTCCGCATCTGCGAGACGCCGGTGGCCGCGCCGGAGATGGCGAGCTGGCGCGAGATCGTCGCCCACAAGCCCGGGCGGCTGATTCTCGAGGCAATCGCCTTCAAGGATCACCTCGCCCGCATCGAGCGCGAGGACGGCTTGCCGCGCATCGTCATTCGCCGCTTCAGCGACGGGGCCGAGCATGCCATCGCCTTCGACGAGGAGGCCTACGCGCTCGGCATGTCGGGCGGCTACGAGTTCGACACCACGAGCCTGCGCTTCACCTACTCGTCGATGACCACGCCGGCGCAGGTCTACGACTACGACATGGAGGCGCGCACGCGCACCCTGCGCAAGACGCAGGAGATCCCGAGCGGCCACAACGCCGCCGACTACGTCACCCGCCGCCTCTACGCGCCCACGCCGGACGGCGAGACGGTCCCCATCTCGCTCCTCTACAAGGCGGGCACCCCGCTCGACGGCTCGGCGCCGCTGTTCCTCTACGGCTATGGCTCCTACGGGATTGCCATTTCGGCGTGCTTCTCGACCAACCGGCTCTCCCTGGTCGATCGCGGCTTCATCTTCGCTATCGCCCACATCCGCGGCGGCAAGGAGAAGGGCTACCGCTGGTACACCGACGGCAAGCACCGCAAGAAGCTCAACACCTTCACCGACTTCATCGCCGCCGGCGAGTTCCTGGCGAAGGAAGGCTACACGCGGCGCGGCCGCATCGTCGCCAACGGCGGCTCGGCCGGCGGCATGCTGATGGGCGTGGTCGCCAACATGGCGCCCGACCTCTTCCTCGGCATCATCGCCGACGTGCCCTTCGTCGACGTGCTCAACACCATGCTGGACGAGACCTTGCCGCTCACCCCGCCGGAGTGGCCGGAATGGGGCAACCCGATCGCCTCGAAGGAGGACTTCGACATCATCAGGTCCTACTCGCCCTACGAGAACGTGGCGGCCAAGGCCTATCCGCACATCTTCGCCTACGCCGGCCTGACCGACCCGCGCGTCACCTACTGGGAGCCGGCCAAGTGGATCGCCAGGCTCCGGGTGCGCAACACCAGCGACAACCTGATCCTCTTGAAGACCAACATGGAGGCCGGGCACGGCGGCGCGCCCGGGCGCTTCGAGGCGCTGAAAGAGCAGGCGCTCGACTACGCCTTCGCCCTGAAGATTGCGGGAGAGGCCAAGTAGCAGAACGGTGCCGCCCACTCCTCCGTCATGCCCGCACTT
The DNA here is from genome assembly GCA_035258465.1 of Hyphomicrobiaceae bacterium. Taxonomy (GTDB): domain Bacteria; phylum Pseudomonadota; class Alphaproteobacteria; order Rhizobiales; family Hyphomicrobiaceae; genus AWTP1-13. The sequence goes on along the minus strand of DATEVP010000039.1, from coordinate 1,894 downwards.
TGTTGCGGGCATCCAATCCAACTCTCCGCGTGGCGTTTGCTGGCCGCTGGATTGGATGGCCGTGACAAGCACGGCCATGACGAAATGAAGGTCGAGCGTGAAGCGATGACGACCGCTCAGATATCCATGTCGCCGCCGTCGTAGCCGGGATCGTTGTCCTGGTCGTAGGTGCCGGGGTCGTTGTCGCGCTCATCGACGTATCCGGACTTGTCCGAGTAGCCGCGCCCCGAATCCTGGGCGCTGTCCGGACCCGCCAGCGGGCTCGTGCCGTGCGCGCCTCCGCCCGAACCCTGATTGGCATGCGCGCCGCCCAGCATGTTGCGCAGGGACTCGGCGACCAGCATGCCGCCGGCAACGCCAGCCGCAGTGGCCAGAGCCGAGCGCATGAACCCGCCGGGCGCGGGCGGCGGCCCAGGCTGGGGCGGGGGCGGCGGCTCACCGCGCGACCAGGGCTCCCGGCTGCCATAGGCGGACGGCGTCGCCCGCGCGCCCACCGGCGGCACGCTCGCTGGGCGCCGCTCCTCCTCGGAGCGGCCGCCGAACAGGCCGCCGCTCAGGAAGCCGCCGCGGGAACGCGGCTCTCGCTCATCGTCGAGCTCGCGCAGCTGGTCCTCCAGCTGCTGGATTTTGCCGTTCGCCGCCTCCAGCGCCTGCTCCTGCACCAGCACCGACTGCACGAGCATGTAGGCCGCGTCAGGATTGGCGCGGACCGACTGGTTGATGAGCGCCTCGGCCTCGCGGTCTTTCTCCGGCGCGCCGTAATCGCGCATGCGATCGAAAAGCCCGCTGATCAGCCGCCGTTCGTCGGGTGTCATGGGTGTATCTCCCGTGGAGCACGATGCCCGAAATATCGGGTGGCGATGTCGGCTTGACAATGGCCCGCGTCGTGCCCGCGCTGCGAGGGGTTAGGGTGAGGGGCGCCACACATTGGCCTAAATTCCGCCCTCGACGGAGCCGCTTGAAGCCGTTCTTCATTTGAAGGACGACGGCGCCTCCTTCCCCCGATCCCCGACGCCCAGCTCATCTTCTGTCAGAGGGCGGCTGCCAGGGGCTCCTGGATTGTGGCACGGCTTGGATCAAGAGGCGCAAGGCGCGCGCCAATGCGGCCGTTCCCGCCGCTTCACCCTTGTAATGGCCGAGCCGCACGACAGCGAGATCATGGGTTGGGATGATAAGCGTGTATTGGCCGCCGGCGCCCGCCATGAAGTACGCGTCCTCGGGCACCGGCCACCGGTTCGTCCGGTTCAGCCAGAACATGCCGCCATAGACCGGCTCCGACCACGCCGGAGCGGGTGTGCGCACGAAATCCGCCCACCCCTCGGGAAGCAGACGCTCGCCATTCCAGACACCATCCTGCAGATAGAGCAACCCCAGCCGCAGCCAGTCGCGCGCCGTCCCGAGCTCGTATCCCTGAAGCAGGAAATTGCCGTATGGGTCGGTCTCGAGCACGAAGCGGCGAATTCCGAGCCGGTCGAACAGCCGCCGTTGCGGATACGATAGATACTCCTCTCCGCGCGCGAGCACCGCTTTCTTGATGAGATGATTGAGGACGAGCGGGTCGGAGTTGCGGTACCGGCCCACGGTGTTGGGGAGCCACTGCGGCGGGCGGGTGATCGCCCACTGGTAGGCGTCGATGGCGCCCGTGTAGACGTAGTAGTGATCCGCGTAGCCGCGCGATGGATCGTAGTCGGGATCTTGCGGCGCCACGAAGCGCAGTCCGCTGGACATCCGCAGCAAGTCGGCGATGCGAATGGAGCGACGCGGATCGTCGGGCCGCTGCCAGCTATCCACCGGCGCGGGCGCCCACAAGTCGTAAACGCCCGCATGGACGAGTTGGCCGATCAGCGTTGCCGCGACGCTCTTGCCCATGGACCAACCCGGCAGGCGGGTTGCT
>DATEVP010000038.1:0-4685 GCA_035258465.1 Hyphomicrobiaceae bacterium | reverse complement strand
ATGCTGGAGCCGGCGACCAGCACCTTGCGGATCCGTCGCGCCACTTCGCTGTCGTAGCGAGCGAGATCGATCTCGGCGTGGTAGCCGCTCTGTCCGCTCAAGGGATGCATCGCCGCGAGCACGAGCTCGGCATTCTCCAGTCGCTCCTCGCCGAGCGCGTTCTTGATGATCGCCTCCAGCTGCTCGGCGCTGCGCGCCTTGGGGCTCGGCACGTCGGAGAGCGGGGAGCGCAGCGCCTGCGCGCCGAACAGGCCCGACATGAACACCAGGGCGTCCACGCCGATGGCAAGCACGAGGGCCAGATAGGCGAGGCGGTTGCCGTCGAGGAAGGCATTCCAGGTGACGACGAAGCGGTGCGCCTTGTCATCGCGGTTCATGTCGATGGCCGACAGCCTGGCGCCGATGTCGGCCGAGTCTTTGCTGATCAGGCCCGAATCCTGCAGGCACCCGCGCCCGAACGCCAGCAGCGCATCGGTGGTGGTGTGCTTGGCGACCTTGTCGCCGCCCGCGCAGCTGGCCTGGAAGGCGACGAGGCCGGCGTTGAGCGCAAAGACGCGGGCTGCGGCGTCGGCCGCCTGCTTGGGATCGCAGTCGATGCCGCGCGCCTTGTCCTTGGCCGCCGGCGTGCTCGCCATGGCGTTGACCAGGTTCGTGCACTGCTGCTGCAGCGCGCCTAGCCGGTCGATGTCGGGCTGCTGGCGGAACGCGGCGCGCGCGCGCTCGAACGCCGGCAGCATGCGCGCAGGGTCGAACCGGGCGCTTTCGTCGTCGGTACCCGCCGATTGGGCCGTCTTGATGCGGTGCTCGGCCGTTTCCGCCTCGCCCTTGAGCTTGGCGAGATCGCCGTCGAGGATCGACAGCTCGCGCTCGATCTGGGCGATGCGCGTTTCCACCGCGACGAGGCGCTTCTGTGCGTCCTTGGTGCGCTCCTGCTTGATCTTGTACTGGTCCTGCAGGGTGCCGAGCTCGGCCATGCGCTGGCGATAGACCGGCCCCTTGCCTTGCTTCAGTGTGCCTTCGACGCCGCGATCCTCCGCCATGCCTTCGACGCGCTTGCCGTCGATCTCGCGGGCCTTGGCATCGAGCTCGCTCTTGTGTTGGGCGTACTCGGCGGCCAGGCCCGGACGCTCGGCTTTGAGCCGCGACAGCTCCTCGGTCAGCGAGATCTTCTTGACGGCCATGCCCGCCTGGCCGCTCTGGGAGGTCGCAATGCGCTCCTGCTGCTGGTTGATGGCGCGGCGGCGCTCCTCCAGCTTCCGCACGAAGGACTGCTCGATCTCGGCTTGCGCGCCTTGCGCGGCTTGGGCGAGCGCGACGAGATGGTTCTCGTAGGCTTTCCAGTCGTCGGCGTTGAAAAGATTCTCAGTCTCCTCGAGCTGGCGCTTCTGGGCCAGGGCGCCGATATCGGCGAGGGCGGCGCCGATCTGGTTGGTGGTGCGGATTTCCGCCGCGCGCTTGCGGGCGTCGGCCGGGAAGATCGCGTTGAAATGCGAGTCGAACGAGAAGAAGACCGACGCGGTCATGGAGGCGAGGAGCATCACCCACAGCACCGCGTTCTTCATGATGAGGCGCAAGCTCTGCACGTAGGGCGTGGAGATCTCGCCGCCGCGGCGGAAGCCGAACGCAGCCAGGGCTACGAGCACCAGCCCCAACACGAAGTAAAGGGATACGTCGGCGAACCGCACCATGTCGGCGCGGAAGCCGGTGTTGGTAACCGTGACCGCGTCGTACTGGTGCAGGACCCAATAGAAGACAAGGCCGACGAGGGCCACGCCCAGCAGCATGCCGATGCTGGCATCGACGAGGCGCACGCGCCTGCCGTCAGCCGCGCGCTGGTTCATCCCGACCGCGAAGCTTTCGCCGATCAGCCAGGCCACGATCAGCATCACGCCCTGGACGCCGAAGGAGATCAGGACGGACAGCAGCGGCGCGCTGGTGAAATTGCGCAGACCGTCGAAGGTCGTATAGCCGGAGGCAAGCGACAGGGCGATGCCGGTCGAGGCGAGAAGGGTAAGCTGCCAGTTCTCGATCAGCGCCTTCTCGATGCCATGCCGCACACGCGCGAATATGCCCTTGCTGCTGAACAGCACGAGCAGCACGAGGCCTGTGAAAACGAGAAGGTAATTCTGGCTGACAAACGCGACGATTTGGTCCAACGCCGCCTTGATATCGAAGCCCATGCCCAGTCACTCCCCGCGCACGCCCGCACCTCGCACGGAGCCCGAGCGGCGGCGGGCATCCCCATGCGTTAACTTCTCAACCGAGCTGTTCGAGAGTTTCCCGGGTTGCTCGGAGTGTCGAGTGCTCCTCTTCCCCGCCTGTGAAATTGCCTTTGAACGCTGGCAATTTGTCGGCATCATTGCGGCCAATTTGAGCATATCCACGCTCGCAAACAAGAGCCTAAAGCCGGGTTGAACCCGAGGAGGCCTTGAGCTTAGGTACGACCCAGCGCGAAAAATGGCGAAGTCCGGCGTTGTTTTCTGCGATTTTAATTTTCGCTCATGTCATGCACCAGTGCCGTCACGGCTTATCAAATTTCCGAGTGCGCGCAGGGCGCGGTCGTGGTGGGCGAAGGACGCCGGGCCGAAGCAGCAAAGGATGACGCGTGTAAAGTGGGGGTCGCCGCGCAGACGCTCGGCGATCGTGCCGACTGCGATCTTGGCTGCCTGGTCCGTCGGAAATCCATAGACGCCGGTGGAGATGGCCGGAAAGGCGATGGAGCGAAGCCCGTGGGTCTTGGCCAGTGCCAACGAGTTGGCATAGGCATTGGCGAGCAGCCTCGCCTCGTCGGCGGCGCCGCCTTCCCAGACCGGCCCCACCGTGTGGATCACATGGCGCGCCTTGAGGCGAAAGCCCGGCGTGATCTTGGCCTCGCCCGTCTTGCAGCCGCCGAGCGGGCGGCAGGCCTCCTTGAGCTCCGGCCCGGCCGCCCGATGGATGGCGCCGTCGACCCCGCCGCCGCCCATCAGCGTCGGGTTGGCGGCATTGACGATCGCATCGACATCGAGCGTGGTGATGTCGGCCTCGAGGATCTCGATGCGGTGGGGCATGCAACGCTCCCTGTCGCGAGGGGTGCGGGCCCAGTCTAGCCGCTGTCACCCCTGGCGGCCACCGGCCCCGGTACCTCGAGCTCACGCTTTCCGGCGCGGCCGAGTGGCGCCGCGATGCCCGAGTGCTATAAGAGACAAGAATGACGCAAATCCTGGCCAGCGATGCCTTCCCCGCACCGGAGCATAACCACGACCGTTGCCTCGAGGAGGCCATGGTCCGCGCCCGCAAGGCGTTCGAGGACAAGGGCCTGAAGCTCACGCCGCTGCGCACCGCAGTGCTGCGGGAAATTGCAGGCTCCCACCGCGCAGTCGGCGCCTACGAGGTGCTCGAAAAGCTGGCGGCAAGGGGCGACCGGCTGGCGCCGATTTCGGTCTACCGCGCCATCGAGGCCCTGGTCGCGGCGGGCCTCGTGCACCGCTTCGAAAGCCGCAACGCCTTCTTTGCCTGCCATGCGGCCCACGGCATGCGCCATATGGTGCTCGCCTGCGAGACCTGCGGCCGTGTGGCCGAGGTGGACGGCGACAAGGTGTTTGCGGCCGTCGACAAGTCCGCGGCCTCCGCCGCCTTCACGGCCAAGGTGGCGATGGTCGAGGTGTGGGGCGTGTGCGCGGACTGCGCGGGCAAGGCGCGAGAGCCGAGCCATGGAAGGGCGTGACGCGCGCGATGAGCCGCCGAGGCCTGCCTTGGTCCTCCACGAGCATGGTCGGGACGATGGCCATGAGCACCATCATCTCCACGATGCCGGACCGGACGCCCACCTGTCGCCCGCGCACGATGCGAAGGCGCTGATCAGCGCGCGCGGCCTTTGGCTTGCGCGCTCCGGCCGCGCCATCCTGCAGGGCGTCGACATCGACATCCGCCCGCGCGAGATCGTGACCCTGATCGGCCCCAACGGCGCCGGCAAGACCACGCTGGTGCGCATGCTGCTGGGTCTCCAGGCCCCGGACCGCGGGGAGATCGTGCGCCGCAAGGGCCTCGTCATCGGCTATGCGCCGCAGCGCATGGAGGTCGATCGCGCAATCCCGCTCGACGTCGGCCGCTTCGTGGCCTTGGCGGGGGGTGCCGCGAGTGAGAAGATCGAGCGTGTGCTCGCCGAGGTCGGCGCCGGCCAGCTCATCGAGCGGCAGCTGTCGGAGCTCTCGGGGGGCGAGCTGCAGCGGGTGGTGCTGGCCCGCGCGCTGGTCCGATCGCCCCACCTCCTGGTGCTCGACGAGCCCGTGCGCGGCGTGGACTATGCCGGGGAGGCCGAGCTTTACACGCTGATCGGGCGGCTCTGCTCAGAGGCCGGTTTCGGCGTGCTGCTCGTCTCGCACGATCTGCACGTGGTCATGGCGCAGAGCGACCGCGTCATCTGCCTCAACCGGCATGTGTGCTGCTCGGGCGTGCCGCAGTCGGTGGCGCTGCACCCCGAGTATGCGCGCCTGTTCGGGCCGCAGGCGGCGCGTGCCTTCGGCCTTTACACCCACAGCCATGACCACCGGCACGATCTGGCCGGCGAGCCGCGCCCGCCCATGGCGCCGGACCGGCGCCCTTCGGACCAGGAGAGCTGAGGTGGGCGAGCCGTTCCTGATGCGCGCTTTGCTGGCGGGCCTGGGGCTTGCCGTGATCGCCGCGCCGCTCGGCTGCTTCGTCGT
>DATEVP010000037.1:0-4782 GCA_035258465.1 Hyphomicrobiaceae bacterium | reverse complement strand
CGAGTGCTCGCGCACCTTGTAGTTGATCTTCTCGTTGCGCAGGTCGCTTTGCGCCCGAAGGTCCGCCCGCTTGAGCACTGCCAGCACCTCGCCAGCGTAGGCGTCCGCATCCGAGACGATGGTGCACACCATCGCCTGCACAGGCGCCAGCCAGAGCGGCAGATGCCCGGCCGTGCTCTCCAGCAGAATGCCGGTGAAGCGCTCCAGCGAGCCGAAGATGGCGCGATGGATCATCACCGGCACCTTCTTGCCGCCGTCGGCATCGATGTAGAACGCGCCGAAGCGCTCCGGCAGGTTAAAATCGACCTGGATGGTGCCGCACTGCCAGTCGCGACCGATGGCGTCCCGCAGGACGTACTCGAACTTGGGGCCATAGAAGGTCCCCTCGCCCGGGTTGACGCCGGTCTTGATCTTGCCCATGGCCTGCTCGGTGATCTGGCCCAAAACGCGCGACATCGCTCCTTCGGCGTGATCCCACAGGGCGTCCGAGCCGACCCGCTTGTCCGGCCGCGTCGCGAGCTTGATCAGCACCTGCTCGAAGCCGAAGTCGCGATAGATCGACAGGATCAGGTCGTTCATCTTCACGCACTCGTCGGCGAGCTGCGCCTCGGTGCAGAACACGTGCGCATCGTCCTGGGTGAAGCCGCGCACGCGCATCAGTCCGTGCAGCGCGCCCGAGGGCTCGTAGCGATGCACGTTGCCGAACTCCGCCACCCGGTAGGGCAGCTCGCGATAGGATCTGAGCCCATACTTGAAGATCTGAATGTGGCCGGGGCAGTTCATCGGCTTGATGACGAACTCGCGCTCGTCCTCGGTGACCGAGGTGAACATGTTCTCGCGGTACCACTCCCAGTGTCCCGAGGTCTCCCAAAGCGACTTGTCGAGGAGCTGCGGCCCGTTCACCTCGCGATAGCCGACCGCGTTCTGCCGCCGCCGCATGTAGTTGATGAGGTTCTGGAACAGCTCCCAGCCCTTCGGGTGCCAGAAGACGACGCCCGGCCCTTCCTCCTGGAAATGGAACAGGTCCATCTCGCGGCCGAGCTTCCTGTGGTCGCGCTTCTCGGCCTCCTCGAGCTGCTCGAGGTAGCCGGCAAGCTCCTCCTCGCCCGCCCACGCCGTGCCGTAGATGCGCTGCAGCTGCGGGTTGCGATGGTCGCCGCGCCAATAGGAGCCGGCGAACTTGGTGAGCTTGAAGGCCTTGCCGATCTGGCCGGTCGAGGTAATGTGCGGGCCGCGGCACAAGTCGAGCCACTCGCCCTGCTTGTAGATCTTGACGTCCTCGCCTTCGGGAATGGCATCGACCAGCTCGACCTTGAACAGCTCGCCCTTCTTCTCGAAGAAGTCCTTGGCCTGCTGCCGGCTCCACACCTCCTTGCTGAAGGGTGCGTCGCGCTCGATGATCTCGTGCATCTTGGCCTCGATCTTCGCGACGTCGTCGGGGTGGAACGGCTCCTCCTTGGCGAAGTCGTAGTAAAAGCCGTTCTCGATCACCGGCCCGATGGTGACCTGGGTGCCGGGCCACAGCGCCTGCACCGCCTCCGCCATGACGTGCGCGCAGTCGTGGCGGATCAGCTCCAGCGCCTCCGGATCGGTGCGCACGACGATCCTGACCGCGGCATCCTGCTCGATCGGGTCGGCGAGGTCGGCGAGCCGCCCATCGACGATCATCGCCACGGCCTTCTTGGCGAGCGACTTGGAGATCGCGCCCGCAAGCTCGCGCCCGGTGATGCCTTGTCTGTGGGCACGCTTGCTGCCGTCGGGAAAAGTCAGGGTGACGTCGCTCATGGGGCCATCTCCTCTCACTCTCTGCAAACCGCGCAGGTAAGGTGGCTAGGCCGGCAGCGGAGCGTCGGTGCCGGCAGGAGCGAGCTTGTGCCCAAGGAGCGCCGCCCCTGTCAAGGACGAGCGCCCGGCTTCAGACATTGGCGACGCCGACACAAAGCCGCCCAGATTGCCCCTCTCTGTCTTGCAGACGGCCTTTGCTGTGCGGGGCTCCGTACGGAAAGAGGGGGGCCGGCCCGTACACCCGACGAAGACCGGAATGTTCGTCGTACGGTTTCGAGGGAGAGTGAAGTGCAGTTGACCCCTTGTCTCGCCGCGCTCGTTTCCGCGGCGCTGTTGGCGTTGTCGTCGGCCGCCATAGCTCAGCAACAGCCCGCTCAGCCGGCACGCGTCGGTGCACAAGTCGCCCAGCCCAAGCGTCCGCCGGTCCCGCAGGCGCCGGCCGCGCGCCACGCCGCCCTGACCGACCAGCTCAACCAGAACACCGTGACGGTGATCTCCGGCAATCCCAACGGCACCTACCTCTATCTCGCCTACGACATGTCGGCCGTGCTCGACGACGGCAAGGAGCTGCGCGTGCTGCCGGTGATCGGCAAGGGCGGCTACCAGAACATGCTGGACGTCCTGCACCTGAAGGGCGTCGACCTCGGCATCGCGCAAGTCAACATCATCAGCTACCTGAAGAAGACCGGGGAATTCGGGCCCAACATCGACGCCCGGCTGGCCTATATAACGAGGCTGTACAACGAGGACATGCACGTCCTCGCCGGGTCGGGCATCAAGAGCCTGAAGGACCTTCACGGCAAGAAGGTCAACTTCAGCGACGTCGGCAGCGGCACGCAGTTTTCCACCCGGCTCATTTTCGAGCTGCTCGGCATCAAGGCCGAGGAGCTCAACATGGGCCAGGCCGACGGCTACCAGAAGGTCAAGACGGGAGAGATTGCCGCCACCGTGCTGATCGCCGGCAAACCAACCGGCGCCTACAGCAAGTTCAAGCTGGAGCCCGGCATGTCGCTGCTGCCCGTCCCCTACACCCAGGCGCTGGAGCAGGATTACCTGCCGACCAAGCTCACCCACGAGGACTATCCAAACCTGATTGCCAAGGACAGCACGGTCGACACGGTGACGATCCCCTCCGTCCTCGCCGCCTACAACTGGCCGCGCGACACGGATCGCTATCGCAGGGTGGCTCAATTCGTAGACGCGTTCTTCTCCAAGTTTGCCGAGTTCCAGAAGCCTCCACGCCATCCCAAGTGGAAGGAGGCCAATCTCGCGGCGACCCTCAAGGGATGGAAGCGTTTCCCCGCGGCCGAGGAGTGGCTCGCAAAGAATGCGCCAAAGCAGGCCTCGGCGATCACCATCGACCCTGCGATCGCGCGCGCGCAGGCCGCCAAGGCCGCGCCCAACGACCCCGCCGAGCAGGAACGGCTGTTCCGGCAGTTCATGGAATGGACCAAGTCACAGCAGAGCCGCTGATTGCGGTCGGGCGCAGCGGAGGATGAAGGGGACTGCAGTGAGCGAGGCGGCCCCACGACAGCGCAATTGGCACCGCCATCTCCCTGCGCCGGCCGCGCAGCCGGCGGCGCTCGCATTGCTGGCTGGCCTCATCCTCGCCCTCCTGCCCGCGGCGGTCTCGGCGCAGTCGGCGCCTGCAATCTCGGTCCCGGCGACAATCACAGCCGACGCGGCCAGCCAGGCTCCGCTTGCCATTCGCATCGGCCCGGCCAGCGCCATACCGCGCAACAGCTTCGTCAGGCTGCGCGGCCTGCCGTCGATGGCCGCCCTTTCCGAGGGACACTCGATCGCGCCTGGAGCGTGGGCGATCCCCCTCACCGCGCTGCCCAACCTCAAGATCACGCTGCCGGCGGGCACGGCCGGCAAGTCCGAATTCGTCGTCACGCTCGTCGGCTCCGACGGTGCGGTCCTCGCCGCCGCCAAATCGACGCTGGTGATCAACGCCGGCCGGCAGGGCGAAAAAGATGACCCGGCACGCGCGGCGGGCGCGCCTGCGTCTGCCACGATCCTGCGCGCCGGCACCCCACTGCAGGTTCCCCAACCGGCGGAGCGCAGCGCCGGCCCGGCGCCGAAAATCTCGTTGCAGCCGATGACCCCGGAAGACCGCGAGCGCGCCACGCGGCTCCTGAAGAAAGGCGACGAGCATCTCTCCGAGGGAAACATCTCTGCCGCTCGGCTCCTCTATGAGCGTGCCGCGGACGCCGGCCTCGCCGAGGCAGCGATGGCGCTCGCCGGCACCTTCGACGAATCCTCGCTCTCGCGGCTGGGTACGCGCGGCATCACGCCCAACCGCACCGAGGCCCGCCGCTGGTACGAGCGCGCCCGCGAACTCGGCGCTGCCGGTGCCGCCGACCAGCTGCGCCGCCTCGGCGCCAATTGAAGCGGCCCGAGGCTCATAACCAAGCCACGCCGCAGCGCGCGGCCGCTTCCAAGTTGCACGCATCGATAACGAAGAGCGGGGGCGGCAGGCCATCCATTACTATGCCGGCTTGCCGTTAATTGTATTTGGCCACGAGCGTTGAAGTCGGCATGTGAACGTGGCCTGTGTATCGCGCGTCCGACCCATCCATGGTGTCGATACTGCCAAGGCGCCGGAACATCGGGAGAGAAAGTAGCTTGGAAACAGCGACACGCGCGTCAACTGAGTGGGAGCAAGTACGGTGTGACGGCGGCTGCCATAACACCAACGTGTTCGCTCCGGGAGCTTACGCGGTCACGTGCGATGCGTGTCGAGGCCGGCGCGGTCATTATGACGATGGAGGTCAGTGGATCGAATGCCGCAATTGCGCGGGATTCGGTACCGTTCGTTGCCCTGAATGTCGCGGAATCGGATCTTTGCCGAGATCAAATCCGGACTGACGCCAAAGCTGGCAACTGTTGCCTTCCTCGATCGCGAGTGTCGTTTATTAAGTCACGTGGGAAGGTCAACCTGCATTATTACGTGGACCTGCATTATTGGAAGAAGGCCTTTGCTGTCAATCGGTA
>DATEVP010000036.1:0-2466 GCA_035258465.1 Hyphomicrobiaceae bacterium | reverse complement strand
GCCGGGTTATCGCGACCGCCGAGCAGATCTTGCGCCTCGTCGATCATGAGCCAGTGCGGCTTGCCGAAGCGCCGGTGTACCTCGAAAACGCGCCGCAGCAGCCCTGCCGTGAAGAGGACTTGTTCCTGCGGCGTGGGCATGTGTGACAGGTCCAGCACCAGGCTCAAGTCGGTCTCGGCCAGTAACTGCACGATCAGGCTGATGGGCGGCAGCTCGTCTCCGCCAAAGCCCAAACACAAACACGTGGCGTGCCGCCTCAGCGAGCGCAAGTCGCCCACCGGGTCCAGCACGAGCAACTGATAACCCCCATCGATCAAGCCGTCGGCGAGCCGGCCCGCCAGCCAGGATTTGCCGTAACCACTCCCGCCGGCGATCAGGACGTTGCGATCCACCAGTTCGTGGGCGTTCAGGCTCATCTCGGCTGACTCGCCAAGGCTGAAGTGATGAGCGCCGCGCACCGTGAAGTCAAACGATTGTCCGTGCAGGAGATAGCGCTCCATAAAGCGGGCTACGCCGGTCGCTCCGGCCTCCGGAATGACGTAGTCGGCAATCGCTTTGAGGCTCTCGGCGGCGTTGGCGACTGCCACTTTGATTTCGGCCATCGCCAACAGGCTGCGGTCATTCTCGGCATCGCCAAACGCCAGCAGGTTGCGAGGCGATAGCCCCTCGCTCTTGAGCAGATTCAGCAGGCCCGCGCCCTTGCTCGCGCCGGGCGGCAGCAGCATCACTTCATCCCGATTGGTCTCGACGTGGACGGCCAGACCCAGCTCCCGGCTGGCGACCCACACCGCGTCGTCGTAGCGCGTGGTCGTGCCGGCGGCGGCAATGCCCCGCCACAGAGGAACGCCCAATCGCTCCAGGGTGTCTACGAGGTCGGCCGGCGCCTCGCCGAACGGCAAGCGCATCTCGTCGCTGCGCGGGTCGTACAAGACGGCGCCGTTTTCCGCCACGATCAGATCGAAGGTCTGCTCACGATCCTGGAGATCGTGCAAAAACTCGAACGGGCGACCCGACACCAGAACCGTGAATCGACCGGCCTCGCGCAGGCGGCGCAGCGCCCGGCCGGCTTCAGGCGCCAGTTGGTCACCCTGCGAAATCGTGCCGTCGAAATCCGTAGCAACCACTGTGATATGCATCGTGGTTTTCAAGAGCACCCGTCAGCGCTGCGCCTGTAACTCGGCGTAGTGGGTCCCCACGCACTGCAGCAGCGCCTCGCGCAGGGCCTCGCCTTCGAGTGCGCGGTGAGCGAGTTTGCGCAGTTGGGCCGCCAGGATGCCATCGCCGAGTGCGTCCTCCGCCCATGCCGTGAAGTCGCCGCGCGCCTGGTGATAAACCAGGCTCGCCATGGGTAAATTTGACAGGCACTCTAGAAACTCGGGCAGGCTGGCAGCCTCCACGCCGAGGAAGGTTTGCTCGTCGCGAAAGCTGAAGCGCTTGTGCGGGGGGAGGGGAGCGTCGAGGTATTTGTGCAGATGCCGGATGTGGGGCACCCGGCGAATGCTCGAGCGCAGGCGCACCAGGCGCTCGCCGCTCAACCAGGCGTATCCTCGGGGAATGGTCGCGGGAGACTCTTCGAAGCCATAAAACCATCGGCGCACGGCCTGCACGGCCTCCGGCTCGCGCAGGCGAGTCAGCAGACAACGGTCGAGCGCAGCCAGCACCGGGCCGGCCACCTGATCGGGGCGGAAGGAGACGAAGGCCCATCCGCCGTCGGCGAGCATCGGCCACAGCGCGGCGGAAACCGGGTTATCGGCCGGCGGCAGAAAGTACTGAGCTTCCTCCAGCACGGTCCAGTGAGGCCGGAACCGGCATGCCTTCAAAGTGCGCAGACCTTGCAGCAGCTCGGCGACGTAGTTCTCGCGCTGGTCGATCGGGTACAAACACAGGTCGAGCACGACGGATGCGCTCGTCTTCTCCAGCAGCGCGACGACCAGTGCCGGCGGCGGAAGTGTTCTCGAGTCGCCCTCGAGGGCCACCATGCCCGGCAGTGCACGCATCCCTCTGAAGTCGCCCTCGGGATCGATCAGCAGGATCTGGTAGCCGGCGCGTCGCATGCCTTCGGCCAACAACCCGGTCACCCACGATTTGCCGCTGCCCGAATCGCCGAACACGCCCAGGTTCCCACCGGCCAGTTCAGTGCCTGACACGGACACCACGACGCCAGCCTCGTCTTCGCCCAGCGGAATGGGGCGCTCGTGTCTCAAGGGGCGGAGCCTTGTGCGGGCGGATCCATTCAACCAGTAGGTTTCCAAGGCTTCTAAAACGCCCGCCGGACCGGGCTGGGTCGTCACCAGGTCGGCTGCCTCTTTCATGGGTGGCACGGCATCCGCGACAGTCACGCCGAGCTCTCCCAAGTGCAGCAGTGACAAATCGCTCTCCCCGTCGCCGAAGCTAACCAGGTTGCGCGGCGAATAACCGCACAGCTCCAGGAGCCGCTCAAGCCCGGCGCCTTTGGACACGCCCGGC
>DATEVP010000035.1:0-11796 GCA_035258465.1 Hyphomicrobiaceae bacterium | reverse complement strand
CGGCGAGCGGCAGATCGATCAGCCGCGACCAGTGCGAGACGAGCGGCTCGGGCGCGCCGATGCGTGGCAGCGTGGTATCGAACCACGGCGCGCCGGCGATCAGCTCGCGCACGGTGATCAGCCGCGCCGCGTCGTCCGGATCGCCCAGCCAATCGGAGAGCGGCACCCCTTGCCCGAAGGCAAGAAGGACGAGTAGCGCCGTTGCGAACAGCGACCAGACGAGCGGCGCGGCAGAGGACTGGCGCAACGCCGGCAGCGGCCGTTGGAACCTTTGCGTAACCAGTACCGCCATCACGCGCCGCCCACCTGAACAACGCACAAATCTACGCGACGCGCCTTAGGGGTACGTAAACGATCGATTCCGCCGCGCGCACGGCGCCCCGCGGAAACCACACCGCACCGCGCCCCGCCCGGGAAAGAGTTTCTTCAGCCTTACTCCCTATCGTCGCACCCACGTTGGGAAAGCGCGGGGAGCGCCTTCGGCAGTGGTCCCCGCCGTCAGTGCATTGGTGGCGCTGGGCTGTTCGTCGAGGTGGAATCCCCATGCCGCATTCGGACGTGTTCGTGATCGGCGCCGGGCCGGCCGGTCTGACGGCCGCCCACCTGCTCACCAAGCAGGGCATCTCCACCGCCGTGATCGAGGCCGATCCTCGCTACGTCGGCGGCATCAGCCGCACGGCCAGCCACGGCCCCTTCCTGTTCGACATCGGCGGCCATCGCTTCTTCTCGAAGTCGAAAGAGGTGGTGGATCTGTGGAAGGAGATCCTGCCCAACGATTTCATCACGCGCCCGCGCCTGTCGCGCATCTACTACAACGGCAAATACTTCTCCTATCCCCTGAAAGCCTTCGAGGCGCTCAACAACCTGGGCTACGTCGAGTCGGCCCTGTGCGTCCTCTCCTACCTCCAGAAGCAGGCCTTCCCCACCGAGAACCCCGAGAGCTTCCACGACTGGGTCGCCAACCAGTTCGGCGAGCGCCTGTTCTCCATCTTCTTCAAAGCCTACACGGAGAAGGTGTGGGGGATGAGCTGCGACGAGATCTCGGCCGACTGGGCGGCGCAGCGCATCAAGGGCCTCGACCTGTGGAGCGCCATGTCCAATGCGCTGCGCAACTCGATCGCGCCCGCCCGCGGTCCGGCCAATGGCCAACAGATCAAGACGCTGATCGATTCGTTCGAGTACCCCCGCAAAGGACCGGGCATGATGTGGGAGGCGGCCGCTCGTCGCGTCGAGGAGGGCGGCGGGAAAATCCACATGGGCACCAGGCTCGACAGCCTGCGTTGGAACGCCAATACCAAGCGCTGGACCATCACGGCAGTGACAGCGGGGGGCGACTGGAAATTCTTCACGGCCAAGCACGTGATCTCGTCCGCGCCGATCCGGGAGCTGGTCGCCAGCATCCAGCCCCAGCCGGCCTGCAAGTCCGCCGCCGACAAGCTGCGCTACCGCGACTTCCTCACCGTTGCCCTGATCGTCGACAAGCCTGACCTCTTTCCCGACAACTGGATCTACATCCACGAGCCGCGCGTGAAGGTCGGGCGCATCCAGAATTTCCGCTCGTGGTCGCCAGAGATGGTGCCGGACGAGAAGCTCGCCTGCCTCGGCCTCGAATACTTCTGCTTCGAGGGCGACGGACTCTGGAGCGCAACCGACGAGGAGCTGATCGCGCTCGCCAAGCGTGAGCTCGCCTTTGTGGGCCTCGCGCGCGAGGACGAGGTGCGCGACGGCTGCGTCGTGCGCCAGAAGAAGGCCTATCCGGTCTACGACGACGGCTACAAGGCCAACGTCGAGGCGATCCGGTCCGAGCTCGCCGAGAAATATCCGACCCTGCATCTCGTCGGGCGCAACGGCATGCACAAGTACAACAACCAGGACCACGCCATGATGACGGCGATGCTGACCGTCAGGAACATCATGGCCGGGGCTCCGATCTACGACGTCTGGAACGTCAACGAGGACGCCGAATACCACGAGGCCGGCGAAGCCGGAGCTCGGCAAGCGCTGCAGAGCGTGCGCCTGGTGCCGCGTCGCGTCGGCGCCGCTTGAGGTGGCGATGGAGTCGATCCTGCATTCGCGCAGCGAGCACGTCACGCCGGACCGCCTCCAGGCGCTGCTCGCGATGCTGTCGCAACTGTCGCGCTACTCGGCCGCGAGCGCGCTTGCCCTGGTGCTCGACTTCACCGTCTACCTCGTGCTGACAACCGGCGACATGAAACCGGTGTTCGCGGGCGTGCTCGGCTACGGAGCGGGCCTCGCCTTGCATTTCCTGCTGTCGAGCAAGTTCGTTTTTGGCGCGACCCCCGCCAACAAGGCGCAGACGCGGCTGTTTGGTGAGTTTGCCTTGAGCGGCCTGGCAGGCATCGCGACGACGGCCGTCGTTATCGCTCTTGCTACCGAGCTCGCAGGGCTGCCCGGGTTGCCGGCCAAGGTCCTCGCGGCCGGCATGAGCTTCGTGCTCGTCTATTGGTTGCGCTGCACCATAGTGTTTGGAGGCTCTTCCAGCCAGCCGCACGTCGGCTGAGTTCCGCGCGGCGCAACCTGCCGCAGCTCTCGCCGCCGCGGCATTTCGTTTGCTCCGACTTCGCCCGCCGACCGCCGCCCCGCCGCCTCAATCTTATCAACGTCTTACACTCAATCGTCTGCTCTTGCCTGTCGATGTCGTTCAGGCGGCGTTCGGATTACCACCAACGATCGGCCATTTTCATGCCGCGATGGCGGCAGAAAGCTCTTTCATCGTACGCTCCGGTGCTAGCGACGAGTATCTCGGGAGGTTACCCATGAATTGGCGACGGGCGGGCGCGCTCTTGGGCGCGCTGATGATGGTTGGCGCGTTCGCGACGGACGCGCTCGCTCAACGTTTCGATCGAGACGAGCGGCGCAGATTCCGGGAGCGCGAATGGATCCTGCTGGGTGAGAAGTCCGTCGGCTTCAGGGTCGATCGCGACGTCATCAGGGTCAACCAGCCCGAAGACTGGTTCAGGTCGCGCTCCTTTCGCACGCTGCACTTCGTGGCCGATCGAAACGACCTCTTTATGATCTCGATCCGTATCGAATACCTCAACGGCTTCAGCGAGAATTTCCGGGTCGAAAGACTGATTCGGGACGGCGAGGACATGCCGGTCGATCTCCGTGGCGAGAGGAGCTTCATCAGTCAGATCGAAATGGTCTATCGCTCGCGGCCCGATTTTCGCGGCCAAGCGTTGATCAGGGTTTATGGTGAGCCTTACCGTCGCGGTCCAGTTCCAGGTCCCGGTCCGGGTGCCGATGCCGGCAGATGGGTCGAACTCGGATGCCAACGGGTCTCGCTCTTCGGCAGTGACCGCGACTCGATCCGCGTCGGCCGTCGGGAAGGCCGCTTCAAGGCGATCCGGCTGCACGTGCGCGGCGCGGACGTCGAGATGCTCGATCTCAAGGTCATCTATGCCAATGGCGAGCCCGACGATATTCAGGTGCGCCACTTCATCCGGCAGGGTGAGCGCACGCGGCCGTTGGATCTGAGAGGCCGGGAGCGCGCCATCGACCGGGTCGACATGGTCTACCGCACCGTTCCCAACTTCAAGGGCCAGGCTACGGTGTGCGTGGAGGGGCTGGACTAGACGGCCGTCGTTCACGCAATGCAAGCGAGTGAGGGCTGCCGAAAGGCGGCCCTCTTTTTTCTCGCGCATCCACAGGCAGCAGGCGATGAACGACGGATGACGGTAGGCCCCACGTTAGGTTCAGGCACCGGCACTTAGGGCTATGGCCGATGCTTGGTCGCGCCAAACGCAACAAGAAACATGGAGACCTCACACATGCATCGTCCAATCCTCGCGGCTGCCGTAGCGCTTGCCGTGCTGCCGCTAGCAGCCTTGGCGCAATCGACGGCGCCCAAAGCACCAGCCGCGGCCCCGACGGCCACCGCGCCAGCGGCCGACACGCAAGAAGCGCGCAACAAGGTTCGCACCGCCTGCGCCGCCGACATCCAGAAGTTCTGCGCCAACATCGAGCGCGCCAGGGGCGCGATGCGGAGCTGCCTGGAGGCGCACGAGAAAGACCTCACGGCCACCTGCAAGGCCGCCAGAGCCGAGCGCGCCGCCGAGAGGGCCAAGAGCAAAGGCTGATCCCTGAATATCCGTTAAGATACGCCAGGGTGGGCCGTCCCGCCCTGGCGTTTTCGCATTCGCCGGGCAGGCATCGCAAGGCGGCCTGAAAGCCTCGGCCGTTGAGCAATTCGCAAAAGCTGGCAGATACACTTCTGCGATCTCGTGCCAAAGTGGGCTCGGGCAACAATCGCGAGCGCCCGTGCGACGGTTAGCGCCGTCGCGCAGCGTTCAACCGCAGGGTTCCCGCAAGGAGGCCCATTTCAGGCACCGGGGCACTGCCAGTCCCTGCCGCGCGACCGAAAGGATGCCAAGTGGCCACCCTGAGCAAACGGATTGTTGCCTACGGCGTGCTTGCCGCCGTGGCAGCGGTGGTCGTCTTCGTCTCGGTGATGCCGGCAGTGGAGAAGCAGGTCAGCGGCCGCCGCGGCAAGAAGGGCGGCGACGGCGCCGCCGTCCCCGTCATCGCCGCCCAGGCCCGCATTGCCGACGTGCCCGTCCATCTCAACGGCGTCGGCACGGCCAAGCCCCGCAACACGGTCACCGTGCGACCGCAGGTCGACGGCCGCATCCTCAACCTGAGCTTCAAGGAGGGACAGGACGTCAAGCGCGGCGACGTGCTGGCCAAGATCGATCCCGCCACCTACCAGGCGCAGCTCGACCAGGCGGCTGCCAAGAAGGCGTTCGACGAGGTCCAGCTCGCCAACGCCCACCGCGATCTCGATCGCTACACCAAACTCGGCGGCAACGTGGTCGCGCAAAAGACCATCGACACGCAGCGCGCGCTCGTCGACCAGCTGGTCGCCCAGATCAAGCAGGACGATGCG
Source organism: Hyphomicrobiaceae bacterium (assembly GCA_035258465.1). Classification (GTDB taxonomy): domain Bacteria; phylum Pseudomonadota; class Alphaproteobacteria; order Rhizobiales; family Hyphomicrobiaceae; genus AWTP1-13. The sequence goes on along the minus strand of DATEVP010000035.1, from coordinate 6,890 downwards.
GCGATCGCCAACGCCAAGGCATTCCTCGACTACACCACCATCCTGTCGCCACTCGACGGCCGCACCGGCATTCGCCTCGTGGACGAGGGCAACCTGGTGCGTGCTTCAGACGCCGGCATCGTCGTGATCAACGAGGTGCGGCCGATCAACGTGCTTTTTGCGCTGCCGCAGCAGCAGCTCGCCCAAGTCAACAGCGCCAGGGCCGCCGGCACGGTGACGATCGAGGCACTCGACGCCGACGGCAAGACGGCGCTCGATCGCGGCACCCTGCAGGTTATCGACAATCAGGTGGACCAGACCACCGGCACCGTGCGCATGAAGGGCGAGTTTCCCAACGCCGACCTGCAGCTCTGGCCCGGCCAGTTCGTCAACGTGCGCATTCTGATCAAGACCCTGCAGCAGGTGGTCGTCATTCCCACCCAGGCCGTGCAGCGCGGACCCGGTGGCGCCTTCGCCTATGTCGTGCAGCAGGACCAGCGCGTCGGCCTGCGCCCCGTCACGCTCACGTTGCAGAACGAGACGCAGGCGGTCGTGGCCAAGGGCATCGAGGCGGGCGAGCAGGTGGTGACGACGGGCTTTGCCCGCCTCAAGGACGGCTCGCGCGTCGAGCTTTCCGCGCCCGAGGAGCCGGGCACCGACGCCGCCAAGAAATCCTCGCCGGCCGTATCGGAAGGACGCGGTAAGCTGCGCACGGCGTGCGCCGCCGACATCCAGAAATTCTGCGCCGGCGTCGAGCGCGGCGGCATCCGCGAGTGCCTCAAGGCCAACACGGCGCGACTCTCGGACGGCTGCAAGGCCGCCGCGCCAGGCAGCGGCAAGCCGCGCGAGGCCGATGCCAGCGGCAAGGGGGGCGGAAGCTCGACGCAATGAGCGTTTCCGCACCCTTCATCAGGCGGCCCATCGCCACCACGCTGCTCGGATTAGCGGTCACGCTGGGGGGCGCGCTCGGCTATTGGTGGTTGCCGATCTCCTCCCTGCCGCAGGTTGACTTCCCCACCATCCAGATCACCACGCAGCTGCCGGGCGCCAATCCCGAAACCACCGCCAACCTGGTGACCGGCCCGCTCGAGCGCCAGCTCGGCCAGATCCCCGCGCTCGACCGGATGACCTCCTCCTCATCCTACGGCATCAGCCAAATCACGCTGCAGTTCGCGCTTACTCGCGACATCGATGCCGCCGCGCAAGACGTTCAGGCCGCCATCAATGCTGCCGGTTCGACGTTGCCGCGCAACCTGCCCTACCCGCCGACCTACGCCAAGGTAAATCCGGCCGACGCGGCGATCGTGACCCTGGCGCTGACATCCGACACCATCCCGCTGCGGCAGATGAGCGACCTCGCCGACACGCTGATGGCGCAGCGGCTGAGCACAGTGCCCGGCGTCGGCCACGTGTCGGTCGAAGGCGGCATCAAGCCGGCGATCCGCATCCAGGCCGACCTCGCTCGCCTCTCGTCCTACGGCCTGAGCATGGCGGACCTGCGCATCGCCATCGTCGCGGCCAACGTCTCCGGCCCCAAGGGATCGCTCGATGGGCCGTTCCAGTCCTACACCATCGCCACCAACGACCAGATCACCAGCGCCGAGGCGTACCGGTCCGTCATCGTCGCCTACCGCAACAATGCGCCGGTGCTGCTGCAGGACGTGGCCGAGGTCGTCGACAGCCTGGAGAACAGCAAGGTCGGCGGCTGGTTCCAGGACGTGCCGGCCGTCATCATCGATGTCTTCCGCCAGCCGGGCGCCAACGTCATCCAGACCGTGCAGAGCATCAAGCGCGAGCTGCCGCGTCTGCAGGCCTCGATGCCGAGCGGTGTCAAGCTCACCATGGTGCACGATCGCACAGGCCCCATCCGCGCCTCCGTGCGCGACGTGCAGTTCACGCTGTGCCTGAGCGTGGGCCTGGTCGTCCTCGTCGTGCTCATCTTCCTGCGCACGATCCGCGCCACCATCATTGCCGGCGTGGCGCTGCCCGTCTCGCTGATCGCCACCTTCGGCGTCATGTGGTTCTGCGGCTTCTCCCTCGACAACCTCTCCTTGATGGCGCTGACGATCGGCACGGGCTTCGTGGTCGACGACGCCATCGTCATGATCGAGAACATCGTGCGCCACATGGAGCAGGGCGACGGCCCCATGGAGGCCGCGCTGAAGGGCGCCAAGGAGATCGGCTTTACGGTGATCTCGCTCACGCTGTCGCTGGTCGCCGTGTTCATTCCGCTGCTGTTCATGACCGGCCTTGTCGGCCGCATGTTCCGCGAGTTCGCACTCACGCTCACCATCGCCGTCGTCATTTCGGCCATCGTGTCGCTGACGCTGACGCCGATGATGTGCTCGCGCATGCTGCGCCACGAGAGGAGCGGGGGCGAAAACGGGCTCGCGCGGTTCTTCAACGGTCTCATCGATCGCGTGGTGGCCGGCTACCGCCGCACGCTGGAATGGGTGCTCCGGCACGAGCGCGCCACCCTGCTGACCACGTTCGCCACCCTGGTCCTAACCATTGCGCTCTATGTTGTCGTGCCCAAGGGCTTCCTGCCGCTGCAGGACACCGGACTCATCACGGGGGTGATGGAGGCTGGGCCCGAGGTATCCTTCGCCGAGATGGAGCGCCTGCAGAACACCATCGGCGATGCCATCCGCAAGGACCCCGACGTCGAAGGCGTGGTGACCGTGGTCGGTGTCAGCGCCATCAACCCCACGCCCAATGCGGGGCACCTCAAGGTCACGCTGAAGCCCCGCGACGCGCGCACGTCGAGCGTGTCCGAGGTCATCGTGCGTCTGCAGCGAGCGATCGCCGGCGTCCCCGGCATGACCGTCTACTTCCAGCCGGTGCAAGACATCCAGATCAGCACCCGCGTCAGCCGCGCCCAGTTCCAGTACACGCTGGTGGGCGCCGACGCCAACGACGTCGCCACCTGGTCGACCCGGCTCGCCGACAAGCTGCGCGACTCGCCCAACCTGCGCGAGGTCACCTCGGAGGCGCAGGAAGGCGGCCTGCGCGCCATGGTGCGCGTCGACCGGGAGACGGCGGGCCGGCTCGGCGTGTCGATGCAGGCCGTCAACGACGCGCTCAACGACGCCTACGGCCAGCGCCAGATCTCCACGATCTATGCCCAGTCCAACCAGTACCGGGTGGTGCTGGAGGCCCTGCCGCAGTACCAGAGCGACCCCTCGGCGCTATCGCGTGTCTACGTCCCGGGCACCGGCGGCGTGCAAGTGCCGTTGAGCTCGGTGGCCAGCATCGAGCGCCGGACGGCACCGCTCGCCGTCTTTCACCAGGAGCAGTTCCCCTCCGTCACCATCAGCTTCAACCTGGCGCCTCACGCCTCGCTGAGCGATGCCGTCACAGCCATCGACGAGGCGAGCAAGGCGATCGGCATGCCGAACTCCGTCACGGGCAGCTACTCGGGCGACGCCGACGAGTTCACCAAATCGCTGGAGGGCCAGCCCTGGCTGATGCTGGCGGCCATCATCACCATCTACATCGTGCTGGGCGTGCTCTACGAGAGCTTCGTCCACCCCTTCACCATCCTCACCACCCTGCCGTCGGCCGGCATCGGCGCGCTGCTTGCTCTGATGCTCGCCGGCATGGATTTCTCGTTCGTCGCGCTGATCGGCATCGTGCTGCTGATGGGCATCGTCAAGAAGAACGCCATCATGATGATCGACTTCGCGCTGGAGGCCGAGCGAACGCAGGGCCTCTCCCCGCGCGATTCGATCGTGCAGGCGTGCCTGCTGCGCTTCCGGCCGATCATGATGACGACGCTGGCGGCGCTGTTCGGCGCCCTGCCGCTGGCGCTGGAAGCCGGCACCGGCTCCGAGCTCAGAAACCCGCTCGGCGTCACCATCGTCGGCGGCCTGCTGCTCTCCCAGCTGCTCACTCTCTACACCACGCCCGTCATCTACCTGGCCATGGAGCGTGTGCGTGCGCGTCTGGCACCTGCGGCCCGCGGGACGTCCCCCAACTACCCGGAGCCGGGCGCCAGGCAGCCCGCGGAGTAGGCCCATGAACTTCTCCCGGCCCTTCATCGAGCGGCCGATCGGCACCTCGCTCCTGGCCATGGGCCTCTTCCTCCTCGGGCTCGTCGCCTACCGCTTCCTCCCCGTTTCGAGCCTGCCCGCGATCGACTTCCCTACCATTCGCGTGACGGCGAGCCTGCCGGGCGCCGACCCGGAGACCATGGCGGGCAGGGTGGCGGCTCCCCTCGAGCGGCGACTGGGTGAGATTGCCGGCGTCAAGGAGATCACGTCGTCGAATTCACTTGGCTCGTCGCGCATCACCATCCAGTTCGACCTGACGCGCAATATCGAGGGTGCGGCCCAGGATGTGCAGGCCGCGCTCAACGCGGCGGCCGCCGACCTGCCCGCCGACCTGCCGACGCTGCCCACGTTCCGCAAGGCGAACCCCGCGGCTTCACCCATCCTGATCCTCGCGCTCACGTCGAAGACGATCCCGCCGAGCGACATGTACGATGCCGCCGACACCGTGCTGCTGCAGCGCCTCAGCCAGGTGCAGGGCGTGGCCGAGGTCGCCGTGGCCGGCGCCGAGCAGCCGGCGGTACGCGTGCGCGTCAACCCCATGCAGCTCTCGACCATGGGGCTCGCCATCGAGAACGTGCGCACGGCCATCGCCAACGCCAACGCCCTGGCGCCGCTCGGGATCATCGAGGGCGCCAAGCAGGCCATTGCGCTCGAGACCAACGCGCAATTGCGCACCGTCGACGACTACAAGCGCATCGTCGTCAAGGCGGTGAACGGAGATGTCGTGCGGCTGGGGGCGGTGGCCGAGGTCACGCAGTCGACCCGCAACTCGCGCTCGGCGGCCATGTTCAACAACCAGCCGGCGATTCTGCTCACCATCACCAAGAGCGCCGATGCCAACGTGATCGACACGGTCGACCGCATCCGCGAGCTGCTCCCCGAGCTCAAGCGCTGGATCCCGGAGGGCATCGACATCTCGATCCTGTCCGACCGCACGACCACGCTGCGCGCGAGCGTTCGCGACATGCAGCTCACCCTCGGCCTGTCGATCGTGCTGGTGATGATGGTGGTCTACGTGTTCCTGCGGCGCCCCACACCCACCATCGCGGCAGGCATTACGGTGCCGCTGTCGCTCGCCGGCACCTGTGCGGCCATGTGGGCGGCCGGGTTCTCCGTCAACAATCTCACGCTGATGGCGCTCGCCGTCTCGGTCGGCTTCGTCGTCGACGACGCCATCGTCATGATCGAGAACATGTTCCGCAACCTCGCGCACGGCGCCACGCCGATGCGTGCGGCCCTAGATGGCGCGCGGCAGATCGGCTTCACGGTGATCTCGATCAGCGTGTCGCTGGTGGCGGCCTTCATCCCGCTGCTGTTCATGGAAGGCGTGGTCGGCCGGTTGCTGCGCGAGTTTTCCGTCACGCTCGCCTTCTCCATCGCCGTCTCGACCATCGTATCGCTGACCGTCACGCCCATGGTGTGCGCGCATTTCGTGCGCACAGGGCCCAGTCCCGACGCAACGCGGCTCGATCGTGCCGTCGAAGCCGTCATGGGTTGGATGGTGCGCGCCTACGCCAGCACGCTCGACGTGGCCCTGCGCCACCGCGCCATCACCATGCTCGTCATGCTTTTGACCATCGCCGCGACGGTCAACCTCTACGTCAAAACCCCGAAGGGCTACTTCCCGCAGGACGACACCGGCCTGGTGTTCGGCTCGACCCGGGCCTCGCCGGACGTCTCCTTCGAGGCCATGGCCAAGCTGCAGGCCCAGGCGCTCGAGATCGTTCTGGCCGATCCGGCGGTTGCCGGCGTCGGCTCCTCGGTCGGCGCCTCCGGCTTCAATGCCTCGGTCAACCAGGGGCGCATGTTCATCAGCCTGAAGCCGCTCTCCGAGCGTGGTGGCCTGAGCACCGCGCGCGTCATCGACCGTTTGCGCCGGGAGCTGGCCGATCTACGGGGCATCGACGTTTTCTTCTTCGCGGCCCAGGACATTCGCACCGGCGGCCGCCAATCGCGCTCCCAGTATCAGTTCACCTTCTGGAGCCCCGAGATCGGCGAGCTCTACGAATGGGTGCCGAAGGTGGTCGAGCGGCTGAACGACACGCCCGGCTTCACCGAGGTCTCGATCGACCGCGAGCAGGGCGGCCTGCAGGCCAACATCTCCATCAATCGGCAGGCGGCCGCGCGCCTCGGCGTGCGCGTGCAGGACATCAACAGCGCGCTCAACAACGCCTTTTCCCAGCGCCAGGTCTCGGTCATCTACACGCAGCGCAACCAATACCGGGTGATCCTGGAGGTCGACCCGCGCTACCAGCGCGACCCTTCCGATTTCTCGCGCATCTTCGTGCCCGGCAGCAACGGCGTGCAGGTGCCGCTGACCAGCGTGATCCAGGTCGGCAAGAGCTCGGCGCCGCTGGTCGTGAACCATCAGGGGCCGTTCCCCGCCGTCACCGTCAGCTATGGGCTGAGGGCCGACATGCCGCTCGAGGCGGCGCAACAGGCCATCCAGCGGGCGATCGCCGAGCTGCACAAGCCCGACTCGATCCGTGCGGAGGCGGCCGGCGACGCCAAGGCCTTCCAGCAGCAGGCCAACAGCCAGATCCTCCTCATCATCGCCGCCCTGCTCGCCGTCTATATTGTGCTCGGCGTGCTGTACGAGAGCCTCGCGCATCCGCTCACCATCATTTCGACGCTGCCGGCGGCGGGGCTCGGCGCACTGATCGCGCTGCGATTGGCCAGCATGGAGCTCTCCATCATCGCCTTCATCGGCATCATCCTGCTGATCGGCATCGTCAAGAAGAACGGCATCATGCTGGTCGACTTCGCGCTCGAGGCCGAGCGCCAGCATGGCCTGTCGCCGGCGCGCGCCATCCGCGAGGCCTGCATGGTTCGGTTCCGGCCGATCATGATGACGACGTT
>DATEVP010000034.1:0-5249 GCA_035258465.1 Hyphomicrobiaceae bacterium | reverse complement strand
GCGGAACACGGCGGAGCCGCCGTTGCCGTAGATCGGCTTCAGGACGATGTCCTTGTGCTGGGCGCGGAAGGCCTTCACGTCGTCGAGGCTGCGCGTCACCAGCGTCGGCGGCATCAGATCGAGGAAATCGAGCACGAACACTTTCTCGGGCGCATTGCGCACGTGCGCTGGATCGTTGACCACTAGCGTCTTGGGATGGATGCGCTCCAGCAGGTGCGTGGTGGTGACGTAGGCCATGTCGAAGGGCGGGTCCTGGCGGAGCAGCACCACGTCCCATTGGGAGAGGTCTTCGATGCGCGGGTTCGACACCCGGTAGTGGCTGCCGACCTTGTCCTCGACGTTGAGCGTCGAGCCGCGCGCCAGCAGCTTGCCTTCGAGCAGGGCGAGGTTCGGCGGCGTGTAATAGAAGAGTTCGTGCCCCCGATTCTGCGCCTCGAGCAGCAGCGCAAAGGTCGAGTCGCCGCGGATGTCGATGCGGTCAATCGGGTCCATCTGGCAGGCGACGGTGAGCGGCATGCACCTCGGTCCTCGGGCGTGTTCTCTCTCACCGCAAGCGGGGAGACGGAGAAGTATGCAAGCCGGTTTGCTTGGAAAGTGTCAACGCCGATTGCGCGCACCGGCCGGCGTCAAGTGCAGGGCGTCGGGCACGTGCACCGGCAACCGGTTCGGGGTCACGAAAACCACGTCGAGGCCCTGCTCGTGATCGCGATAGGCCTTGTTGCGGCTGACCCAGAACTCGGCTGCTCTGGCGATGCGCGCCGCCTGGCGCGGCGTGATGGCCGCCTCCCCCTCGAGCCGGGTGGCCCGCCGCTTGACCTCGACGAAGGCGAGCCGGCGCCCGCACACGGCGATGAGATCGATCTCGCCGTAGGGTGTGCGGGTGCGTCGCGCGAGAATGCGGTAGCCCTTCGCCAACAGGGCAGCCGCCGCGACCCACTCGGACAGGCGCCCGCGGCGGTACCGCTCGATCCGCTCAGGGCTGGCCGTCACCGTCTTGCGCATGACCTACCGTACCCTGGATCTTGTTGCTGCGGTATTGGCACTGCGGCCTGATTGGCTGCGGGCAGCGCCCAAGTGCCGGTGTCTCGCGTGCCTCGAAGCTGGTGGAGGAAGTGCGGTATCGATCACCAATCGTGTTGACGTTCTTGGAACTTGGTCCATTGATGCCGGTTGGCTCCGCCCCCGCCTTTGGAAAGCATCCAATGACGCAGCAAACCAATGTCGTGCAGGACCGCAACTGCGACGGCTGCACGCTATGCTGCAAGCTGTTGAGGGTGGAAGAAATCGAGACGCCGCCTTTGGACTGGTGCCCCAACTGCGACACCAGGAAAGGCTGTGCGATATACGATCGCAGGCCGGCGGAATGCCGGAATTTCTATTGCGAGTATCTGCTGGACGGGGCCCTGGGAGAGCATTGGAAGCCGTCCAAGTGCAAGATGGTTGTCGTGCTGGAAGAGTACGCCAATGCCCTGGTGATCCATGTCGACCCGTCCCGGCCGCATGCCTGGCGCCAGGAGCCGTTCTATTCGGAAATACGCCAATGGGCCCGGACCGCAGCCCGCGAGCAGTGGCAGGTGGTCGTGTGGCAGGGCGACATGAAAATCGTGATCGCGCCGGAAGGCGACGACCGGCGGCCGCTAGCTGAGCCCTATCAGTTCGTCGGGTAGGCGCGGGCGCGGCATCACGCGGCAGGCGTGCGCTCCAGCAGCTCGATCGAAACGCCCTCGGGGCCGGTGAGGAACGCTATGCGAACACCCGGCCTGACCGTCGCCGGCTCCCGCGTGAAGACCACGCCCTTGGCCTTGAGGTCGGCGCAGACCCTGTCGATGCCTTCGACCTCGAGCCCGAAATGATCGAGGCCCTGATGGGGATGCGCCGGGCCGGCCCCGGCTTTCGGGTCCTGGCTGACGTCGAGGATGAAGATGTTGGCGCCGCCGAGCTTCAAGTCGATGCGCGGCTTGCCCTGCTGCGTGCTGCGGATCACCTCGGCACCGAATATGCGCTCGTAGAAGGCGGCGGTCGCTTCCGGGTTTCGGCTGAACAGGTGGATATGGTCGAAGGTGAACTTGGGCATCCGCGCTTCCTCTCCTCTTCCCCGACCCGGACAACCTGACACGTCGCGCTACAGGACCCTCAACTGTCGTCAATCTCGCTCAGCCCGGTCAACAGCGTCGGCCGTCACTCTGGATCTTTGCGGCCGTCGCCCCGTTTCAGCGCCAGCCCCAGATCGTACACGCGCGATTTGGGGACCCCCAGCTCCTCCGCCGCGGCCTTCGCCGCATCGCGCAGGCTCATCTCGGCCAGCAGCGCTTCGAGCCGCGCAATGATCGCCTCGTCGCTGACCTCCTCCGCCGGCGGCGGGCCGACGAGGATCACCATCTCGCCCTTGGGCGCGGCTTCGGCCGCCCACTGCGCCAGCTCGGCCGGCGTGCCGCGCCGTACCTCCTCGTGCAGCTTGGTGAGCTCGCGCGCAACCGCTGCCTCGCGCCCGCCGAGCACGGCGGCGATGTCTGCGAGACTGTCGGCAAGCCGCGACGGCGCCTCGAAGAAGACCAGCGTCGCCGGCACCGCTTTCAACTCCGCGAGTCTCGTCCGCCGCGCGCCCTGACGGGGTGGCAGGAAGCCGGCAAACAGGAAGGCGTCGGTGGGGAGCCCAGCCGAGCCGAGCGCGGCGAGTGTTGCGGAGGCCCCCGGCAGGCTGATCACGCGATGGCCAGCGGCGATCGCCTCCCGCACCAGCTTGTAGCCGGGGTCGGAGATCAGCGGCGTGCCGGCGTCGCTGATCACCGCCACTGCCTTTCCCGCCGCCAGTTCGGCGAGCACACGCGGCCGCTCCCGTTCCGCATTGTGCTCGTGGTAGGCGCGGGTTGCCCGTGAGATGGCGAAGTGGGCAAGCAGGGTGCGGCTGTGGCGCGTGTCCTCGCAGTAGACCACGTCGGCCCGCTGCAAGATGGCGAGCGCCCTGAGCGTGATGTCAGCGAGGTTGCCGATCGGCGTTGCCACAAGGTAGAGGCCCGGCGCCAGCGGCTCGCCCAGGAGCGCACGCATGGCATCCGCCGCGCGGGCGGCGACGCCAAGGCTTGCGCTCAAGTCCTTTTCCTGCCGCGCCATGCGGTGCCTCGCTTTCGCCCTCGCGCAACGCCACAGTTAGGCGGTCGGGCGAGGTCCATACAACAGCCAAAACGGTGATATCCTGCGCGTTTCCCCTGGCCCTGGGTGGCCCGCTGGGCTACGAGGGCCAACAACAGATGCCGCCAAGGCAGCATCGCACGGGGGCGTGCGGATGACAGGTCGAGGGACAAGGCGAGACGTCCTGCGCACCGTCGTGGGCGCGGGGGTGGCCTTGTTTGCGCTTCTGCTTGCTGGCTGCGCAGGCAATGGTTCTGAGGAAATGTCGACGGGCAGCCTCGACCCGCCCGAGGCCCCCGCGTTCGACAAGAAAAAGCAGGTCAAGGTCGCCCTGATCGTGCCGCTGTCGGCGCACGGCCATGCCAGCCTGATCGGCAAGAGCCTGAAGCAGGCCGCCGAGCTCGCCCTGTTCGAGCGCGACAACCCCAACCTGCAGCTCGTGGTCAAGGACGACAAGGGTACGCCGGAAGGCGCCAGGGCTGCGGCCGACCAGGCGGTCAAGGACGGCGCGACGCTGATCCTGGGGCCGGTGTTCGCCAAGTCGGTGACGGCGGTTGCCCCTGTAGCGCGCCAGGCCGGCGTGCCGGTGATCGCCTTCTCCAACGATCGCCATGTGGCGGGCGGCGGCGTCTACCTGCTGAGCTTCCAACCGGCGCCGGAGGTTGCGCGCGTCGTCGCCTACGCCACTCGGCAGGGCAAACGCCGCTTCGCGGCGCTGGTCCCCGACGATGCCTTCGGCAAGATCGTGGCGGCGAGCTTCAAGGACGCAGTGGCGCGGCAGGGCGGTAGCGTGATCGCGCTCGAGACCTATCACGCCACGGCCAACGCCATGCTCGAGCCCATGCGCAAGGTGAGCGAGGTGATCAAGGCGGGCGACGGCGAGGATGCTCGCATCGACGCGCTGTTCGTTCCCGGCGCGCAGGAGAACCTGGAGACCATCTTGCGCCTGTTGCCGCAGGCCGAGATCGACACAGCAAGAGTCAAGCTGATCGGCACCGGCGGCATGGACTACCCCAACGCCGGCCGCGATCCCAAGCTCGTCGGCGCCTGGTATCCCGCCCCCGATCCGCGCGGCTGGAATGACTTCTCGCAGAAGTTCGCCAAGAGCTACGGACAGGCGCCGCCGCGTATCGCCAGTCTCGCCTACGATGCGATCGGCGTCGCGATCGCCCTGGCCGGCGGGCCGGAGGGCCAGCGCTACACGGCTGCCACGCTCACGCGGGCGACCGGGTTCACAGGTGTCGACGGGGCCTTCCGCCTCCTCGCCGACGGCACGACCGATCGCGCGCTCGCCATCCTGGAGGTGCAGAAGTTCGGCGCCAGCGTCGTCGATGCTCCTTCCGCCCCCACCTCCGCCCAGCCGCCGACGGCATCGAACGCCGGGCCGGGATTCCTGCGCGGTCTTTTCAACCTCAATTGACCAGCCACCCGAGCACTGCGCGTTACCGGAGCGCCTCGATCCCGCTGCGCTTGACGACATGCAGCAGCTTCAACGCCGCGCCGGTCGGCCTGCGCTCGCCGCGCTCCCATTGGCTGACCGTGCTCGTGGCTACATTGAGGAAGCCCGCCAACACTGCCTGGCTTACGCCCGTACGCTCGCGCACCTCGGCGATCTCGGATGGCGACAGCTCGGCAACTTTCGGAAGGGCAGCGCGGCCCAGCATCCGCAACGTCGTCTTCTCCAGGTCGGCATCACTGACCGCCCCGATCCTATGCAAACCGCGCATGGCCTCGACGATCTCGGATCGCATCCGCGCTTTGGCCGTCAACTGGCGCTTGGCTTTACTCTTCCTCATCATAGCTCACCTCCGCTAGTTCGGCGCCGGCGATTGCAGCCTCTATGCCATCATCGTCGAGCCCGAGATATGTCCGGCCGACGCGTTGCCAATAGGCAACCTCATCGTCATCGAGGTTCTCCCGTTCGCTCTTGGCGAAGCCGAACAAGAAAACCGCCCGGTCGCCGCGCCGATAGGCGATGATGGTGCGAAAGCCGCCGCTCTTGCCCTGACCTGGCCGGGCAACACGTTGCTTGATGAGCCCGCCGCCGAGATCGGCATCAACGAGCCCTTCTTCCGCGCTTCGCACGGCACTCTCGAGGGCCGTATCAGCGAGCCGCTCGC
>DATEVP010000033.1:0-7392 GCA_035258465.1 Hyphomicrobiaceae bacterium | reverse complement strand
CCACTCGCGCGTGGTGTGGATGTTGCGACCCGTGGAGAGGTCCATGACGGTGTCGGCGCCCCAGCGGATCGCCCACACCATCTTCTCCACCTCCTCCTCCACCGAGGAGGTGACGGCGGAGTTGCCGATGTTGGCGTTGATCTTCACCAGGAAGTTGCGGCCGATGATCATCGGCTCGAGCTCGGCGTGGTTGATGTTGGCCGGGATGATGGCGCGGCCGCGGGCGATCTCGTCACGCACGAACTCGGGCGTGATGTGCGCAGGGATCGCGGCGCCGAAGCTCTCGCCGTCGGCGACGGCGGCCTTGGCGCGGGCGAGGGCCGCCTTGCGGCCGAGGTTCTCGCGGTGGGCGACGTAGATCATCTCCTTGGTGACGATGCCGGCGCGAGCGAGCTCGTATTGCGTCACCGCCTTGCCGGGCAGTCCCCGAAGCGGGGCTGGCTTGTTGGGAAAGTCGCGCGCCAGGTGCTTGCCCTTAACGTTGCCGTTGTCCTCCGGCCTCATGTCGCGGCCGGCGTAGTCCTCGACGCCGCCCCGCTCGCGCACCCACCCCGCGCGGATGCGGGGGAGGCCCTTCTCCACGTCGATCGTCGCGTTTGCGTCGGTGTAGGGGCCGGAGGGATCGTAGACGCGGAACGATTTCTCGCCCGCGCCTTCGCTCAAGCCGATCTCGCGGAACGGCACGCGCACGTCGTGGTGCCCCTCGGGCGAGGAATAGACCTTGGTCGAGGCGCTGATCGGCCCCGTGGTGACCTTGGGGATCATCAGGTCCTTGGATCGCGTGACCTTGTTCATGACCGTCTCCTTGGCACGCCACTGTGGGCGGCGAACTCCAACTCCCCTCCCCTTGACGGGAAGGGGAATCCCGTCGTGCCCGCGGCAAGCAGGGCAAACGCGACTGATATCGGGAATGCTGGGGAGGGGCAGTGCTTGTTTCCGTCCCTTCGCCGGCATGACCCGGATCAGGTTCTAAGGGTGGCGGCGCGGGTTGGTCTCAAGTGGCCTATCGCTTCGCTACTTGAGGCCGTTAGCGCCATCTCAGCCGGCTCCCGCCGGCCCCCCTGGAACAATACCAATGTGCGCCGAACGGCGCGCGGGCGCAAGGTTCAGTTGGGCATTGCCGCCATGACGGTTCCGATTGCAGGCGGCGGCCGGCTGCCCTTACGCGTGCGCCGCCACCGCGGCGGCGGCCGCGTAGGCCTCCGCATCCGTGCGCGCGAGGAAATCGGCAATCGCGCCGATGGTGGCCGCGTCCTTCAACAGAGGCGCGTGGCCGTGGCCGTGCACGGTCACGGCGTCGGCGCGGGGATGGCGGGCGCGCATCTCCTCCAGCGTCTTGGCGCTCAGGATGTCGGAGTTCTCGCCGCGCAGGACGAGCAGCGGCACATGGGCGAGCGCCTCGAACTGCGGCCACAGCTCCGGCGTCGGCCCGCCCATGACGGACACCGCCTTGGAGAGCTTCGAGTCGTAGCTCTGCGCCGGCAGGCCGTGGTCGTCGTTGAACACCTGGCGCGCGAACTCCGCCCACTGCGCGGCCGAGACGGCCGTGAACTGGCGCCGGTTCATCTCGAACACCAGCTCGGTCGCCTCCTTCCAGTCGGCCGGCAGCGGCACCCGCCCGACATAGGCAACGATGCGGGCGAGGCCCTCGCGCTCGATCACCGGGCCGATGTCGTTGAGGATGGCGGCGCCGATCGCCGTCGGCCGCAGCACGGCCATCAGCATGGTGATGAGGCCGCCGCGCGAGGTGCCGAGCAGGCCGGCGCGGTTGAGCCCGCGCATGGTCATGAAGTCAAGCGCGTCGTTGAGCTCGGTCAGGATCGAATAGTGCTTCCATTCGGGGTCGTACTCGGAGCGGCCGCGGCCCCGGTAGTCGATGGCGTACACGTCGCGGCCCGTCTCGTCGGGGTGAGACAGCACGGACGCGAGGTCGTGGAAATCGCGGCTGTTGCGGCTGAGGCCGGCCAGGCACACCAGCGGCCGGCGGAGCGAGCCCGGCACCGGATAGTGGCGCGCGTAGAGCCGCAGGCCGTCGCGCGCGGTGAAGTAGATGTCGGTCCAGTTCTGCATCAATTCCCTCGGGATTGCCGCCAGGGCCCGGGCAAACGACGCGCCTCACCGAACGGCGCACCGTGGCATGACTCTATTCAGCCCGGCAAGATCGTGGCCGCAAGATCGGGCCGCGCGCAGCGGCCGAGTCCCAACGCCCAGCTCGAGTTATCCACATGGGTCGCAGACCGCGTTACTCACAGGGCGTGCACAAACACGGTCGCCGCATGCAGACCTTAGAAACGCGGGTCGACGATGACATCGAGCAGCTTCGGACCCGGCGAGGCGAGCGCCCGCTGCAGGGCTGGCGCCAGCGCGTCGGGCTCGCTGATGCGCTCGGCGGGCATGCCCAGCGACTTGGCGAGGCCGACGAAGTCCACCTTCGGGTCGACGAGATCCATGCCGATGGGCGTGTCGTTGCCGTGGAAGGCCTTGAGGCGCTGCTTGAGGATGCGATAGCCGCCGTTGTCGGCGATGACGTAGGTGATCGGCAGCTTCAGGTGCGCGGCGGTCCACAGCGCCTGGATGGTGTACATGGCGCTGCCGTCGCCGGAATAGCACAGCACCGGCCGCGGCGCCTGGGCGAGCGCGACGCCGACCGCCGCCGGCACGCCCCAGCCTATCCCGCCGGAGGCCAACCCATGGAACCCGTAGCGGTCGCGGTAGGGCACGAGATCGTTCACGTAGCGCCCGGCGGTCAGGCCCTCGTTGACGACGACGGTCTCCGGCGTCAGCGCCTTGGCGATCTGCAGGGTCAGCCAGTCGCCGTCGATCGGCTTGGCCTGGGCGCGGCTTTCGATCCGTGCGGAAAGCTCCGCCCGCTTGGTGCTCCAGTTGCGTTCGGCAAGCTGAGCCCGTGCAGCCTTGGCCCTGGCCGCAAGTCGATCCCCGCCCTTCTTCTCGAGCAGCGGGGTGAGCGCGCGCAGCGTCTCGCCGACGTCGGCGCGCACGGCCATCTCGGCGGCGAAGTTCTTGCCCATGTCCCAGTCGACGAGCCCGATGTGCACCACCGGCAGATCGTTGGGCAGCGGCTCCACCTCGCTCCACACCGACATGCGCACCGGGTCGGCGCCCAGCACGATCAGGAGATCGAATTTGGAGAGCAGCTCGCGCACTTGGCGTTGGTCGCGCGACAAGGCCCCTGCATAGCAGACATGCTCCGAGAGGAAGTGCGCTCCGTAAGGCGCGCTCTGCTGGTGGACCGTGGCGCCCAAGGTCTCGGCGAACGTGGCCGCGGCCTCGAGCGCGTCGCTCTTGACGATCTCATCGCCGACAACGATCACCGGCCGCTCCGCCGCGAGCAAGCGCTTGGCGAGCGCATCGAGGACGCTGTCGGCCGGCCGGGTGCGGGTGTCGACGCGCGTCGAGGCGCCGAGCTCGATGCCGGCTTCGGCGTTGAGGATGTCGCCCGGCAGCGACAGGAACACGGGCCCGGTCGGCGGCGTGGTCGCCACCTTGGCGGCGCGGCGCACGATGCGGGGAAGGTCCTCCAGCCGCGTCACCTCGACCGCCCATTTCACCATCGGCTGCGCGATCGGCACCAGCGGATCGTAGAGCAGAGGCTCGGTGAGGCCGTGGCCCTGCTCCTGCTGGCCGGCGGTGATGATCATCGGCGTGCCGGTGAACTTGGCGTTGTAGAGCGAGCCCATGGCGTTGCCGAGGCCGGGCGCCACATGCACGTTGCAGGCGACGAGCTTGCCGCTGGCGCGCGAGTAGCCGTCGGCCATGGCCACCACGATCGCCTCCTGCAGGCCCAGCACGTAGGTGAGGTCCGGGTGCTCCTTCAGGGCGTGCATGATCGGCAGCTCGGTGGTGCCGGGGTTGCCGAAGAGATGCGTGACCCCTTCGTCCTTCAGCAGCGCAAGGAACGCGGAGCGGCCGGTGATGCGGTTCATGGGTTGTGGTCCTGGGGGATGAGGTCCTGGATGCGGGAAACGGGGAGCCAGGAGTCATCATGCCAAACAATGGGCAGGAGACCAATGCGTTCTTGCCGGTGCAGGCAGGCTCCCGTGCAGCCAGCGCGCTGCGTCACGGCCGCCACGGGTCTGCGCTTGGCGGTTCCAGCCCCGACGACAGGCGCAGGACGATCTCGTTGAGCACGAAGCGGCCCGAGGGCGTGGCGCGCAGGCGGTTGGCACCGTGCCTCTCGACCAGGCCGAGTGCGACAAGCTCGTCGATAACGCGCCGATTGGGGCTGAGCCCGCCGATGGCGGCCAAATCATCGAGGTCGATGCCTTCGGTGAGCCGCAGGCCCATCAGCAGCGCCTCGTCGGTCTCCTCGGCCTTGCTCAGGCCCACGCCTTCGAGCACGCCATGACCGCTGGCCTCGACACGTTCGGCCCAGCGCTCGGGCAGCTTCTCCGTCGTGGTGGCGTGACGGCCGCCGCCGATCAGCACGCGGCCATGCGCGCCCGGCCCGACGCCTACGTATTCGCCGTAGCGCCAGTAGAGCAGGTTATGCCGGCACTCCTCGCCCGGCCGCGCGTGGTTGGAGATTTCGTAGGCCGGCAGGCCCGCGCGCTCGGCCAGCTCCTGGGTCGCCTCGTAGAGGTCGTGCGCCGCCTCGGCCTCGGGGACCTCGAGCCTGCCGCGGGCGTGGAGATCGGCAAACGGCGTATTGGCCTCGATGGTGAGCTGATAGAGCGAGAGATGCTGGCCGGCGAGCGCCAGGGCTTCGCCAAGCTCGCTCCGCCACGCGGCAACCGTCTGTCGCGGCCGCGCGTAGATGAGGTCGAAGGAGAAGCGCTGGAAGGTGTCGCGCGCCACGCCGATCGCCGCGCGCGCCTCCGCGGCCGTGTGCAGGCGGCCCAGCGTGCGCAGCACCTCGTCGTTAAGCGACTGCACGCCGAGCGAGACGCGGTTGACGCCTGCGGCCCGGTAGTCGCGGAAGCGCCCGGCCTCGACGCTGGACGGGTTGGCCTCCAGCGTGATTTCCGCATCCGTGTCGATGGTCCACAGGCGGCCGATCTCGTCGAGGATGGCGCCGACGGTGGTGCCCGACATCAGCGAGGGCGTGCCGCCGCCCAGAAAGATGCTGCATACCGTGCGCGCCGGCGCCAGCTGCGCCCAGTGCCGCAGCTCGCGCAGATAGGCGGCGAGAAAGCGCGCCTCGTCGATGCCGCCGGCCCGCACATGGCTGTTGAAGTCGCAGTAGGGGCACTTCGAGGCGCAGAACGGCCAGTGCACGTAGACGCCGAAGCCCGGCTCACGCCGGCGCGTCGCCGTCGAGGCAGGCGCTGGCAAAGAGCGCAAAGGCGCGGGCGCGGTGCGAGATCGCATGCTTGGCATCGGGCTCCATCTCGCCGAAGGTCAAGGTCTCACCGTCGGCGACGAACATGGGATCATAGCCGAATCCCCTGGCGCCGCGCGGCGGCCAGACGAGATGACCGTAAACCTTACCCTCGAAGGCGGCTGTTTCCCCGTCCGGCCAAGCCAGGCTCAACACGGCGGTGAAATTGGCGCGTGGGGCCGCGGCGCCGTCCCAGCCGCCGCGCGCCCTGATCTCGTCGGCCACCCGCTGCATGGCGACCGTGAAGTCCTTTTTCGGACCGGCCCACCGCGCCGAATGGATGCCGGGCGCGCCACCCAATGCCTCGACCTCCAGCCCGGAATCGTCAGCCAGCGACGGGAGGCGGGAGGCCTGTGCCGCCGCTACGGCCTTGATGCGCGCGTTCTCCGCGAACGTCGAGCCGGTCTCCTCGGGTTGCGCCAGTCGCAGCTCCGCCGCCGACACCACATCCAGCCCGCGCGGCGCCACCAGCTCGGCGATCTCGCGCACCTTGCCGGGGTTGTGGCTCGCCACCACCAGACGCGTGCCGCGAGCAAGGCGTCGGGTCATGCCAGACCCCAGATGCGCGGCTCGGCGAACTCCAGGCAGTTGCCGGCCGGATCGCGGAAGTAGATCGAGCGTCCGCCGCCGGGCCATTCGAAGTCGGCTTCGATGGTGACGCCCTTTGCCTCCAGCGCCGTTCGCCATGCCTCGATCTCGTCGGCCGACGCACGAAAACAGATGTGGCCCTCGCCGTCGGCGCCGTGCGGCGGCACCGGCAAGGCGCCGGGGGCGGGCGGCACCTTGGTGGCTACCGGATTGAACAGCAGCAGCACCTGGCTGCCGCAGCGATAGAAGAGATGGCGGCCGGCCGCCTTGGTGAACGGCTCCATGCCCAGCACGTCGCGATAGAAGGCCTCGGCCGCGGCCAGGTCCTTGGCGTAAAGCACGGTTTCGAGAACGCCGGCGGGGGTCATGTTCGCATACCTGCAAAAATGATGGCTCGCTGCAATCTTCACCCGGCCCGATCCAGCAAGCGTCCTCCCCGCGAAGGCGGGGATCCACGCCACGCAATTTGGGTCCGCCGAGTTGCCACAAGCATACTTGCGTGGATGCCCGCCTGCGCGGGCATGACGTTATGCCACCGTCAGCTTCTGCAGCTGGATCAGCTCGGCGATGCCCTTGCGGGCGAGCGCCATCAGCTGGTCGAAGCCCTCCTGGCTGAAGGGTACGGTCTCCGCCGTGCCCTGCACCTCGACGATCCCGCCCGACCCGGTCATGACGAAGTTGGCGTCCGCATCGGCCTTGGAGTCCTCGGCGTAGTCGAGGTCGAGTACGGCGGACCCGTTGTAAAGGCCGCACGAAATCGCCGCCACATGGTCGCGCAGCACGCCCTCTTTCACCATGTCGCGCGCCTGCATCCATTTGAGGGCGTCGTGCAGCGCCACCCAGGCGCCCGTGATGCCGGCCGTGCGCGTGCCGCCATCGGCCTGGATGACGTCGCAGTCGACCGAGATCTGGCGCTCGCCGAGCTTCGGCAGGTCGACGACCGCGCGCAGCGCGCGCCCGATCAACCGCTGGATCTCCTGTGTGCGCCCCGAAGGGTGACCGACGGTCGCCTCGCGGCGCGTGCGCTCGGTGGTGGCACGCGGCAGCATGCCGTACTCGGCCGTCACCCAGCCGCGGCCCTGGCCCTTGAGCCAGGGCGGCATGCGCTCCTCGACGCTGGCGGTGCACAGCACGTGCGTGTTGCCGAATTTGATCAGACAGGACCCTTCCGCATGCATCGATACCGCCCGCTCGATCGAGACGCGGCGAAGCTCGTCGGGCTTGCGCTTGGAGGGACGCATGGGTGGCAAAGGTGTTTCCGCGGGACAGACGCGGCGCACCCTAGGCGAGCGCCTGCGCGCCTTCAACCGCAAAAGCGCAGCACTGCCTGTACGCCGCCGCAGCGTCCTTGGACGCACGTGGATTCAGGTGTCGGCTTGCCAGCCGTGGAGCCAATCGTAGCCCGCCATCAGCCAGGCCCCGGGCAGTAGTCGCAGAGCCACGTTGCGCCCCCACGAGAGCGGCGG
>DATEVP010000032.1:0-4209 GCA_035258465.1 Hyphomicrobiaceae bacterium | reverse complement strand
CTTCAATTGGATCATCTGGCTGTCGACGGTCGGGTCGGTCGACTCGTAGGTCGCGAGCTGCACGATCTTGTCGGCGTCTTTGCCCAAGCCCTCCTTGAAGCCGTTGAAGTAGTCCTTGCCGTAGTCGTCGTTCTGCATCAGCACGCCGATCTTGGCGTCCTTGACGTTGGCCAGGATGTGCTTGGCGTAGATCTTGGCCTCCGTGACGTAGTCGGGCTGGAAGCCCATGGTCCACGGGAACTCCTTGGGATTGCCCCACTTGGAGGCGCCGGTGGCCACGAACAGATGCGGCACCTGCTTGGCGTTCATGTACTTGTGGATGGCGGTGTTGGGCGGCGTGCCGAGCGTCTGGAAGACGAACAGAACCTTGTCCTCCTCCACCAGCTTGCGCACCATCTCCACCGTCTTGGGCGGCGCGTAGCCGTCGTCGTAGGTGATGAAGTTGATCTTGCGGCCGTTGATGCCGCCCTTGTCGTTGACCATCTTGAAGTAGGCCTCGATGGTCTTGCCGATCACGCCGTAAGAGGAGGCGTTGCCGGAGTAGGGGTTGGTGTTGCCGATCTTGATCTCGGTGTCGGTCGCGCCTTCGTCGTATTTCTTCTGCGCCGAGACCGGCGAAGCCGCCAGAGCGAGCGCAAGCGCGCCCGAGCCGGCGAGCACCATTCTGCGTGTCGCGTGTGTCATCTGCATTTCCTCCTTTGCTTCGTCACGAACTTCATGCATCGCGGCGGCTCCCTGAGCGCGCCGTCACGATCCCTTCAATCTGCGCCACAACAGGTACGCCCCGCCGGCGATCCCCATCGGCATCGTGTACATGAGAACGATCAGCGCGATGCCGTAGATGGTCCACGGCTCGAGATCGATCGGCAGGTGCACGGCCGCCGTGATCTTCTTGGTGAGCGCGTCGGCGTACTTCTCGATCACCTGCACGAACACGCCACCGATCACCGCGCCCGGCAGCGAGGCGATGCCGCCGACCACGGCCCCGACCAGGATGGCGATCGACAGCTCGAAGCGGAAGCTGTCGGGTGCCACGAACTCGAAGATGACGGCGTGCAGGGCGCCGGCGATGCCGGTGTAGAGGGCGCTGATGCCGAACGTGACGGCCTTGTAGTGGGCGACGTTGATGCCCATGGTGCCGGCCGCCATGGAATGGTCGCGGATCGCCCGCATGGCGCGCCCCGTGCGGCTGTCGAGCAGGTTGCGCGCGATCCAGAACATCAAGATGGCGATGGCGAGCACCACCAGATACATCCACTGGTCGCCGGAGAGCGGCAGCCCGAAGGGCGGGTCCGCCTTGAAGATGTTGATGCCCTGCACGCCGTTCGTGAAGGTTTCGAAGTGGCGGTACTTGAGGATCTGCGGCACGGCGACGGCGAGCGCGAAGGTGGCGAGCGCCAGGTAGTGGCCCTCCAGCCGCAAGGCCGGCAGGCCGAAGAGATAGCCGGCGATGAAGCAGGTGATCGCCGCGAGCGGCAGGGTCGTCCAGAACGGCCAGTTGAATCGGTCGATCAGGATCGCGGCCGTGTAGGCGCCGACGGCGAAGAAGGCGCCGTGGCCGAGCGAGATCTGCCCGTTGAAGCCGGTGAGCAGGATGAGGCCCAGCACGGCGATGGAGTAGACGATCATCAGCGAGAGCTGCAGGAACGTATAGTTGCTGATGAGCCCGGTCTTGCCGCCGATGATCGGCAGCAGCGCCAGGACCGCCAGCACGATCCACAGCCATCGGGCCTGCGCGATCGCGAGCAGGCCGTTGCGCTTCTTCTCCGCTACGCCGTTCGCCGTGGTCGTCGACGCCATGGCTACACCCTCTTCACACTGACGTGGCCGAACAGGCCGGCGGGCCTCAGCGTCAGAACGGTGATGACGATGATCAGCGCCACGCTCAGCTTCTCGCCGTTGCCGATGAGGTAGACGCCGGAGGCCTTCTCGAGCAGGTTGCCGAAGTAGGCGATCAGGTTCTCCAGCACGCCGACGATGAAGCCGCCCGCCACGGCTCCTCCCGGGCTCGAGATGCCGCCGACCAGCGCGCTGGCGAAGCCATAGAGCAGGATGCTCGCCATCATGTTGGGCTCCAGATAGACGACGGGCGCCACGATGGTGCCGGCCACGGCGCCGATCGCCGCGGCGAGCCCCCAGCCGAGCGCCAGCATCCAGTCCACACGCACGCCGGCGAGCCGTGCGGAAGCCGGGTTCTGCGCCGCCGCCCGCATGGCGAGGCCGAGCGGCGTGAAACGGAAGAAGGCGAACAGCGCCAGCAACAGCATGATCGTGACGACGATCATGCCGATCTGGTGCGGCCCGATGTATCCGGAGCCGGCGAAGGTGACCCTCGGGAAGGGCGATGGAAAGTCCTTGATGGTGTGGCTCCAAATGGCGCCGGCGAGGGAATGAAAGATGGTGAGCAGGCCGATGAACACGACGACGATGGAGAGGACCGGGGCACTGTGGAGCGGCCGCAGGATCACGCGCTCGATGCCGACCCCGACGAGAAAGGAGCCGAACGCCACCAGGGGAAGCGCGATCCAGAAGTTGACGCCCCACTGCAGCAGCTGCCACGCGAGATAGGCGCTGAACATCGCCATCTCGCCTTGCGCGAAATTGATGTGGTCGGTCGAGACGAAGATCATCACCAGCGCCAGGGCGAGGCATGCATAGATGGCGCCGTTGGCCAGTCCCGACGCGATTTGCTGGACGAGCTGCTCCATCGGGCTTTCCCTCAATAACCCAGGTAGGATTTGCGGATCGCTTCGTCGCTCTTCACGACCGACGACTTGCCCGACATGACGACGCGCCCCGTTTCCAGGACATAGGCGTGATCGGCGAGCTCCAGCGCGAGTGCCGCGTTCTGCTCGACCAGCAGCATGCTGACCTTGGCCTCTGCGTTGATGCGGCGCATGATGCGGAAGATCTCCTGCACGATGAGCGGGGCGAGCCCGAAGGAAGGCTCGTCGAGCAGCATGAGCCGGGGGCCCAGCATCAGCGCCCGGCTGATCGCCAGCATCTGCTGCTCGCCGCCCGACAGGGTGCCGGCCTGCTGGGTGAGGCGCTGCTTGAGGATCGGGAAATATTCGAACACCATATCGAGGTCGCGCCGCGTCGCGCCCTTGTCGGTGCGCGTGTAGGCGGCCACGCGCAGGTTCTCCTCGACGCTGAGGTCGGTGAAGGTGCCGCGGCCCTCCGGCACATGGCCGACGCCGAGCCGCACGATGTCCTCGGTGGGCCTGCCGGCGATGTCGGTGCCGTCGAACCTGATCGACCCCTCGGTGCGCACCATGCTGCAGATCGAGCGCAGGGTCGTCGTCTTGCCGGCGCCGTTGGCGCCGAGCAGCGTCGTGATCCCGCCCGGCTCGAGCGCGAAGCTCACACCGTGCAATGCCTGCGTCTGCCCGTAGAAGGCCTTCAGGCCCTGCACCTCGAGCACCGCGCCCACCTCAGCCCTCCGTGCCCAGATAGGCCCGGATCACGTCCGGGTTCTTCTGCACTTGCGCCGGCGTGCCTTCCGCCAGCTTCTTGCCGAAGTCGATGGCGACGACCTTGTCGGAGACCGACATGACCAGGCTCATGTGGTGCTCGACCAGGAGCACGGTCACGTCCTGGGCGTCGCGGATGCGGCGGATCTGCCCGCGCAGCACATCGACCTCGTCGTGATTGAGGCCGGCGGCGGGCTCGTCGAGCAGCAGGAGCTTCGGGCTGCCGGCAAGCGCACGGGCAAGCTACACGCGCTTGCGCACCGGGAACGGCAGGCCCAGCGCCGGCGCATGCGTATAGGCCCCCAGGTCCATGAAGGCGATAAGCTCGTGCGCGCGCTCGGTGATGCGGCTCTCCTCGCCCTGCCGGTGCGGCAGGCGCAAGGCGTTGGTGATGAAGCCGGTCGCCGTTTTGTTGTGGCAACCGACCTTGACGTTGTCGAGCACGCTCATGCGGTCGAACAGCGCCACGTTCTGGAAGGTGCGGCAGATGCCGAGCTGAGGGATGGCATGGGGCGGCTCGGACAGGATCGAGCTGCCCTCGAAAAGGATGTCGCCCTCGTTGGGGATGTAGAGCCGGCTCAAACAGTTGAAGAGCGTGGTCTTGCCGGCGCCGTTGGGGCCGATCAGGCCGGCGATCTCGCCCGGCGCCACATCGAAGGAGACGCCGTCGAGGGCGACGATGCCGCCGAAGCGCACCGAGACGTTGCGCACGCTCAGCAGCGGATCGGTCTTGAGC
>DATEVP010000031.1:0-2643 GCA_035258465.1 Hyphomicrobiaceae bacterium | reverse complement strand
TGGCGCGAGCATCTCGTCACGCTCGAGCATTTGCGCCAGGTCATCGGCCTCCGCGGTTACGGCCAGCGCGATCCCTTGAACGAGTACAAGAGCGAGAGCTTCACCCTGTTCGAGCATATGCTGGCGCGCTTACGCGAGGCGGTGACCGGCCAGCTCATGCATGTTGAGCTGGCGCAGCAGGACGAGGTACCGCCGCTCGAGGGAGCCGAGCTTCCGCCGATGGAGGCGCACCACGCCAATCCGACCACGGGCGAGGATGAGTTTGCGCTCGAGACCGCCAATGCCGGCGGCAACGGCAGAGGGGCGGCCAAGCCGCAGCGGGCGCGCAAAGCCGCCGGCGTCAACCCGGCCGATCCTGCGACCTGGGGCAAGGTGCAGCGCAACGCGCTCTGCCCGTGCGGCTCCGGCAAGAAATACAAGCACTGCCACGGCACCTTTAGCTAGGACCGCCGCCCCCCTCTAGGATTTCGACGTGCCCGCGGTCCGGCGATGCCGGGAACCGGAGAGGCCGCTTGTCGCTTTCTTTGTGCAGCGCCATACATCCCACAGAGTAGCTCATGACCTTGCACGTACCGTTGCGCCTGCGCGCACGCTGTCGCCCATGACCCTCGATCAGACTCTCGCCTTTGCCATTGTCATCGCCATGATGGCGCTGTTCGCCTGGGGGCGCTGGCGCTACGATCTTGTGGCTGCAGTGGCGCTGCTGGCCGCGGTGATCGTCGGCATCGTACCGCCGGATCAAGCGTTCAAAGGCTTCAGCGACGACATCGTTATTATCGTGGCGAGCGCGCTCGTGGTCAGCGCCGCCGTGGCGCGCTCAGGGGTAGTCGAGCGTGTGGTCCGCATGCTCGGGCCCTACCTCACCACCATCACAAGGCAGATCGTCGCCCTCGTCGGCTCAGTGACATTGCTCTCCGGCTTCGTGAAGAATATCGGGGCACTGGCCATGCTGATGCCGATTGCCTTCCAGCTCGCGCGCCGCACCGGCACCTCGCCGTCGTCGCTGCTGATGCCGATGTCGTTTGGCGCGTTGCTCGGCGGCATCGTCACGCTGGTCGGCACCTCTCCCAATATCATCGTATCGCGGGTGCGCGAGCAGATCCTGGGAGAGCCTTTCAACATGTTCGACTTTGCGCCGGTTGGCGCCGGCATCGCCGTCGTGGGTTTCCTCTTTCTGGTCTTCGGTTGGCGCCTCCTCCCCCGGCATCGCAAGGGAGCGGCTTCCATGGACGCCGCCTTCAGTCTCGAAGGTTACACCACCGAGGTAACGGTCACCGAAGACTCCCCCGCGGCCGGCGTGACGGTGAAGGCGCTCGAGGAGCTTGGCGAGGGCGAGACGGAGGTGATCACGCTCATCAGGGGCGGCACGCGGCGCTACGAGCCCGCCGGCAATGTGGTGATCAAGCCTGGCGACATTCTCATCCTGCAAGGAGAGCCTGCGGCGCTCGAACGCATCGTCGCGCTGGAGAAGCTGAAGCTCACTCGCGAGGGCAAGAGCCACGAGATCGACACGCCGAGCGACGAGATCGGCATCATGGAGGCGGTGATTACGCCGGACTCAGAGCTGGTCGGCAGCTCCGTGGGGCAGCTCAAGTTGTTCGACCGCCACGCGGTCAATCTCCTCGCGGTGAGTCGGAGAGGCCGGCGCATCACCCATCGTCTGCGCGGGGTGAAGCTTAGAGCCGGCGACGTCGTCGTGTTCAGGGGCAATCTGGCCGCCATGCCCGAGACCCTGGGCGAACTAAATTGCCTGCCGCTAGCCGAGCGCGATCTCCGTATCGGCCGGAAAATGAGTCTCCTGCCCGTGGGCATCCTTGCGGCAGCAATGGCGCTCGTCGCCTTCAATATCGTTCCCGTCGCCATCGCCTTTTTCGGCGCCGCGGTGATCCTGCTCTTGGCTGGCTCGCTGTCGTTACGGGAAGCCTATGACGCGATCGAATGGCCGATCCTCATCATGCTGGGGGCGTTGATCCCGGTGAGCGACGCGTTGCGCACGACCGGCGGCACCGACTTGATCGCGGCAGGTCTGTCCCAAGCGGCGGCTTCGCTGCCCGCGGCCGGAGCGCTCGCGCTTCTCCTTGCCGCGGCAATGGCGGTTACGCCCTTCCTCAACAATGCGGCCACCGTTTTGGTCATGGCGCCCATCGCGGCGAGCTTCGCCGCAAGGCTCGACTATAACCCCGATGCCTTCCTGATGGCGGTTGCCATCGGGGCGGCGTGCGACTTCCTCACGCCCATCGGGCATCAGTGCAACACGCTGGTGATGGGCCCTGGCGGCTACCGCTTCGGCGATTATTGGCGTCTCGGGTTGCCGCTATCGCTCATTGTGCTCGCTACGGGCGTACCGCTCATCGCCTTCTTCTGGCCGGTTTAGCTCCCGGCAATTTTGGGGGGGCAGAGCTCCTCGACCGGCTGGTTGACGGTCTCGGTGCTGCCGGCCTCGAATACGTAACGGCCTTTGCACACGCTGACCAACGGCGGCAGGCGGCTCGTCTCGAACAGGTCGTAGCCTTTCTTCAGGTCGGCCCAGAAGCCCTCCCACCGGTCGCCTCTGTGCAGCCTGACGTTGCGGTCCGTCATGCGGAAGGGAAAGACGTGGACCGGAAACCGCGCCTGACCCCGGTCGAGCGCCGCCGTCACCAT
>DATEVP010000030.1:0-3171 GCA_035258465.1 Hyphomicrobiaceae bacterium | reverse complement strand
GGCTCGCCGACGAACACCAGGCGCGGGACGGGGAGGGTCTTGCCGAACTCGCCGATCATCGGCCGCACGCCGGTGCAGCCGGTCTCCTCGTCGTAGGAGAAGGCCAGGTGGAACGGCACCTTCAGCTTGCGCGCTTTCAGCGCCGGCACCATGGCCAGCGCGCAGGCGAGATAGCCCTTCATGTCGCAGCTGCCGCGGCCGTAGAGCTTGCCCTCGCGCTCGGTGAGGGTGAAGGGGTCCGTGTCCCACTTCTGGCCCGTCACAGGGACCACGTCGGTGTGGCCGGAGAGCGCGATGCCGCCGGCGCCCGCCGGGCCGATGGTGGCAAAAAGGCTCGACTTGTCTCCGTCGGCGGTGGGCACGCGCCGGCTCTCGACGCCATGGCCCGCGAGGTAGTCCTCGACGAAGCGGATAAGGGGGATGTTGGTCTTGTGGCTGGTGGTGTCGAAGGCGACGAGGCGCGCCAGCAGCTCCTTCGCCGTGGAAAGGGATGCGCGCATCTGGCCCTTCAGTTTACGCTGCGCCGGGCGTGCGGGCTGTCGAGGGAGAACGCGGGAACCTCGACGTTGAACAGCTCGCCCTTCTCGGTCGTCATCTGGTAGCTGCCGACCATGATGCCCGACGGCGTGCTCAAGGGACACCCCGAGGTGTAGGTGAAGGTGGTGCCCGGGCTCAACGTTGGCTGCTTGCCGACCACGCCCGGCCCCCGCACCTCCTCCGTGCGCCCGGCGGCATCCGTGATGCGCCAGTGGCGTGAGCGCAGCTGCACGGTCTCCTGGCCTTCATTGGAGATGTCGATGGTGTAGGCCCACAAGTAGCGGCCCTCCTCGGGCGCCGACTCGTCCTCCAGGTATTGCGGCGTGACGCAGATGCGGATGTCACGCGTGACGGCTTCGTACATCGGCGCGGGCAGGTGCGGCTTCGGGTGGGCGGATTGTAAGCGCAATTGTGCGACAAAGCCAAGCGATGCGCCATCTCCCTCTCGGCACGCGCTGCCAACTGCTGCTCGCACGTAGTCGGCGCAGGACCAGGCGCGGTGAAGTCCGCGATGGAGGGCTTCGAGCATAGGCCCCGGCACGGGCAAAACCGTTGACAACCGTCAAATGACGGTTTACGCATTGTTCCAGGATGGCCATCCAAAGCTTTCGCCATAAAGGCCTTCGATGGCTGTACCGGGACGACGACCCGCGCGGTGTGCGCACCGACCAGGCTGACCGATTGCGGCGCCTCCTGCACCAGATCGATACCGCCCGCAGCCTTGACGATCTGCGCCGGTTCCCCGGAGACCGGCTGCATGAGCTCAAGGGCAGGCGCAAAGGCGTCTGGAGCCTACGAGTGAGCGGAAACTGGCGTGTCACCTTCCGCTTTGAGGAGGGCGACGCGTTCGATCTGGATCTCGAGGACTACCATTAGCGAAGGAGCGAATGCCGCATGCCCATGAAGAATCCGCCTCACGTTGGCGAAACCATCTGGCACGACATCATCGAGCCGCTCGATCTCTCTGTCACCGAAGCCGCCAAGGCGCTCGGTGTCACCCGCCAGTCGCTATCGCTGCTGATCAATGGCCGCACCGCGCTTTCGTCCGATATGGCGCTGCGCATCGAGAAGGCCTTTGGCCCGAGCATGGATCACCTGATGCGCATGCAGCTCGAATACGATCTGGCGCAGACACGCAAGCGCGCCGGCAACATCAAGGTCGCGCGCTATCAGCGCCGCCCATCGCGCCATGCCCAGCCCGCATAGAGACAGCGCTGCCGGCACCCCCCGAAACAACAGGCGATGGGGGCTTTGTCGCGCGCGCCTCCGGAGCCCAACTCCAGAAAGAGGCTTCTCTTCGAAGAGCTGAGATCGAAAGACACGCGTCGGCCTGCATCATCGTATGGTCCGCTGAGGGAACCTCGTGATGCTCAACCCGCCGCCGCCAGCGCGGCGTCGAGGTCGGCGGTGAGGTCGGCCACGGCCTCCAGGCCGACGGAGAGGCGCAGCATGCCGTCGGTGATGCCGAGCTCGGCGCGGGCCTCGGGCTTGAGGCGCTGATGCGTGGTGGTGGCGGGGTGGGTGATCAGGCTCTTGGCATCCCCTAAGTTGTTGGAGATGCGGATGAGGCGCAGCGCGTTGAGGAAGCGGAACGCTGCCGCCTTGCCGCCCGCGATCTCGAAGGTCACGACCTGGCCGAAGCCCGACATCTGCTTGCGCGCCAGCGCCGCCTGCGGGTAGTCGGAGCGGCCGCAATAGAGCGTGCGCACGATGCCGGGCTTGCCGGCCAAGTGATCGGCGATGCGCGCGGCGCTCTCGCATTGCGCGCGCACACGCACGGGCAGCGTCTCCAGGCCCTTGAGCATCACCCAGGCGTTGAAGGGGCTGAGCGCCGGCCCGGTCTGGCGCAGGAAGGTGTGCAGGTGGTCCTTGAGGAACTTCTCAGAGCACAGAATGGCGCCGCCGAGGCAGCGGCCCTGGCCGTCGATGTGCTTGGTGGTCGAGTAGACGACAACGTCGGCGCCGAGTTTCATGGGCTTCTGCATCAGAGGCGTGGCGAACACATTGTCGACGATGGCGAGCGCGCCGGCGCCATGCGCGATCTCGGAGACGGCGGCGATGTCGACGAGATCGAGCGTGGGGTTGGCCGGCGTCTCGAAGAAGAACGCCTTGGTGTTGGGCTTGATGGCCCGCTGCCACGCGCCCGTGTCGCGGCCGTCGACCAGCGTGCAGGTGATGCCGAAGCGCGGACAGAGCTCCTGCGCCACGTAGAGGCACGAGCCGAACATGGCCCGCGCCGCCACGATGTGGTCGCCGGTCTTGAGGAAGCACAGCAGCGCCGAGGTCACCGCGGCCATGCCGGTCGCCGTCGCGCGGGCGGCCTGCGCGCCCTCGATCAGCCGCATGCGCTCCTCGAACATGGCGACCGTCGGGTTGGAGAAGCGCGAGTAAATAAAGCCCGGGTCCTGGTCCTTGAAGCGGGCCTCGGCCTGCTCGGCCGTGTCGTAGACGAAGGACTGCGTGAGAAAGAGGGCTTCCGACGTCTCGCCGAAAGGCGAGCGCAGCGTGCCGCCGTGCACGAGCAGCGTCTCGGGGCTCCAGCTGGGGGAGGCCGAAAATTGCGGGGCCTTGGTGGTCATGCGCGCTCTCCTCGCCCGCTCCGACGGCAGGCAACAAAAAACCGGCTCGTCTGGC
>DATEVP010000029.1:0-2489 GCA_035258465.1 Hyphomicrobiaceae bacterium | reverse complement strand
CACGGTGCAGAACGACATCCTCAAAGAGTACCTCTCGCGCGGCACCTACGTGTTTCCGCCGGCGCCATCGCTGCGGCTGATCAAGGACGTGATCGTGTTCACCGCGCGCGAAATGCCGAAATGGAACCCGACCAATGTCTGTTCCTACCATTTGCAGGAAGCGGGAGCGACGCCGGTCCAGGAGCTTGCCTTCGCGCTGGCCACCGCCGAGGCCGTGCTCGACGAGGTGAAGAACTCTGGCGAAGTGCCGGCGGAGGATTTTCCCCGCGTGGTTGGCAGCATGAGCTTTTTCGTCAATGCCGGGGTGCGCCTCATCACCGAAGTCTCCAAGATGCGCGCCTTCGTCGATCTGTGGGACGAGATCGCGGAGACTCGCTATGGCGTTGCCGACCCGAAGCTCCGCCGCTTCCGCTACGGCGTGCAGGTCAACTCGCTGGGGCTGACCGAGCAGCAGCCGGAGAACAACGTCTATCGCATCCTCTTGTCGATGCTGGCGGTGACGCTGTCGAAGAAGGCGCGCGCGCGCGCCGTGCAGCTTCCCGCCTGGAACGAGGCGCTCGGCCTGCCGCGCCCCTGGGACCAGCAATGGTCCTTGCGGCTCCAGCAGATCGTGGCCTACGAGACGGATCTTCTCGACCATGGCGACATCTTCGACGGCTCGGTCGAGATCGACCGCAAGGTCGAGGAACTGAAAGAGGAGGCCCGCGCCGAGCTCGCCAAACTCCAATCCATGGGCGGGGCGGTGGCCGCCATCGACTATATGAAAGAAGCGCTGATCGCGTCGAACGCGGCGCGTGTCGAGGCGATCGAGAAGGGCGAGCAGATCCTGGTCGGCGTCAACGCTTATACCGAGACCGAGGCGTCGCCACTGTCCGCAGGCGGCATCGAAGGCATTCTCACCGTGCCGGAGTCGGTCGAGATCGGGCAGGTCGCGGCGTTGCAAGCCTGGCGGCAGCGGCGCGACGAGAAGGCGGTGCGGCAGGCGCTGGTCGATTTGAAATCCGCCGCCGCCGAGGGCCGCAACATCATGCCGCCGTCGATCGAGGCCGCCAAAGCCGGGGTCAGCACCGGCGAATGGGGCCAGGTGCTGCGCGAGGTGTTCGGCGAGTATCGCGCGCCGACCGGCATCCACGCCAAGCACCACATCGACAAGGCAAGGCTCGAAGACGTGCGCCGGCAGGTGGAGGAGGTCTCAGGCCGGCTCGGCAGGACGCTCACCTTCGTGGTCGGCAAGCCCGGGCTCGACGGGCATTCCAACGGCGCCGAGCAGATCGCCGTGCGCGCTGCCGATGTCGGCATGGAGGTCGTCTATGACGGCATCAGGCTCACCCCCGCCGAGATCGTGGAGCAGGCCAAGGAGGCCCGCGCTCATGTGGTCGGGCTTTCGATCCTGTCGGGCTCCCATGTCTCGCTGGTGCGCGAGGTGGTGCAGCGCCTGCGCGAGGCGGGCTTAGGCGACGTGCCCGTGGTGGTCGGCGGCATCATCCCCGCCGAGGACGTGAACATCCTCAAGCAATGCGGCGCGTCGGCCGTCTATACGCCCAAGGACTTCCAGCTTAACGACATCATGGCCGGCATCGTGCAACTGGTCGACGCCAAGGCGGCCGAGCTCGTGGCGCAGGGCATTCCCGTGCCGCCGTTGCGCGCCCGCGAGAAGGTGCGGCTGTGAGCGGCCTCGCTTATGCCAGCGCTCAATCCGTGCTTGCCGCGGATCAGAGCGGCAGCACCCCCTGTCCTTCGACCATCGCGTCGGGCAGCGACAGTGTCATGGTGGACGGCAAGCAGGCGGCGCGGGCGGGCGACGCGACGGGCTGCGGCAGCGCCGTCATCGAGGGCTCGCCGGACGTGTTCATCAACGGCAAGCCTGCCGCGCTGCAAGGCGATGCGACCGGCTGCGGCGGGTCGATCGTCACAGGCTCCTCGGGCGTCTTCATCAACGGCAAGCCCATGGCGGCGGCCGGCGACGCCGCCAGCTGTGCCGGCAAGTAAGCTCGAAATCTTCATCTGCCCTCCCACTTCCCGCCTGAATCGATGCCACTAATGACGGTGGGGGAACTCGGAGCGTTCTCAAGGATGGAGATATCCACATGAAACTTCAGTTTGGGCTTCGCCGTCGTCGTCGCGGCATTATCTCTCTTCAGCACGGCCGCCTTGGCGGACAACTGTACCTGGGCACCGCAGCCTGACGGCACCACCTGGGGAACCTGCGTGGACGATGGCGGGAGAATGTACTGCCAGTCCTGCCCGGCTGGCGGCGGCGCCTGCTCCGTCGTGTCGTGTTCCGGCTAGGCGGACCAATCACCCGGTCTCCCGCCCGGCGGGCTCGCTGAGCGATAGCGGTGGCGGCGCTTTGCCGCTAAACTCCCTGGTCGCGCCCATTTCTGGGCACTTGGCTACGGGGGGACCAATGAATATTCGCTTGAGCACGCCGCGGCGGGAGACCTTTATCGTGTCGGTCGTCATCGCCGCTCTTGTCATCCTCGGCATGA
>DATEVP010000028.1:0-2969 GCA_035258465.1 Hyphomicrobiaceae bacterium | reverse complement strand
CACGGCATGCCGAAGGAGGACCTGCTGTCGCAAGAGGTGCGGCAGCAAAAGCGCGCGCTTCGGCTCGCTGTGAGTGCTGCCGGGGTGATGCTCCTGCTGGCGGTGGGCGCGGTCACCGCCGGCATCATTGCCAAATTCGAGGCCGAACGCGCCGAACGCAATTTCGCCGCCGCCAAGGACACGGTCGACAGCCTGATCTTCAACATCGCCCAAGGCTTGCGCAACGTCGAGGGCATGCGGCTCGAAAGCGTCGACAAGATTCTCGGCCAGGTGCGAGCGACTGTGGAGCAACTCGCCAAGACCGACCCCGACAATGTCGCACTCTTGCGCAGCAAGGACGTGATGCTCGACGAGTTCGCCAAAACCTATTTGGCGGCGGGCAATCTCGGCGAAGCGCTCAAGAACGCGGAGGAGAGCCTCACCCTGCTGCGCCGCATCGTGGCCTCCGAAGGGCTCAACCGAGGGCTTGAGCGGGATTTGTCGGTCGGCCTGCTTCGCCTTGGCGACATAAAACGCGCGCAAGGCGATAGAGACGGCGCGCTTGCGGCGTACGGGGAGAGCCTTACCATCGTCCGCCGCCTCGCCAAGGCCGACGGCAGCACCGCGCAGGCCCAGTTCGATATCACGCCGAGCCTCGACCGCATCGCCGACACCAAACTCAAATCCGGCGACAGTGCGGGCGCGCTTGCCGCCTATGAGGAGAGTCTCGCCATCCGCCGCAAGCTGGTGGCAAGCGACAAATCCAACGCCGAGTGGCAACGAAGCCTGTTGGTCAGTTTGGGCAAGATCTGCGACCTTAAGCGCGACGCCGGCGATATCAACGGCGCGCTTGCCGTGTGCGAGGAAAGCCTCGCCACGGCGCGCCGGCTGGCAGTGGACGATCAGGGCAACACCGAGTGGCAGCGCGACGTCGCCATCTGCCTCGAACGGCTCGGCGGACTCAAGCTCAGCGCCGGCGAGTCGGCAGCGGCGCTGGCCGCCTACGCTGAGGGACTTACCGTTCGCCGCCATCTCGCCGCGACCGACGAGAAGAATTCGCTATGGCAGCGAGACGTGGCGATCGGCCTCAGCGAGATCGGCGACGTCAAGCAGAAGCTGGGCGATCGGGCCGCCGCGCTGGCAGCTTATGAGGAGAGCCTCGCCATCGTCCGGCACCTCGCCGAGATGGATCAGGACAATAGCGAATGGCAGCGCGACATCACCGTGGCGCTCGACAAGATCGGCTATCTGAAGCTTGCCATGGGCGACAGCGCCGGAGCATTGGCGGCCGACCAGGAGAGTCTCGACATCACCCGCAAGCTGGCCGACGCCGAGAAGGACAATGTCATCCTGCAACGCGACATCGGCGTTGGTCTCAACAAGATCGGCGACGTGAAGTTCGCCAACCACGACAATGAAGGCGCGCTTGCCGCCTACGAGGAGAGCCTCGCCATTGGGCGTCGTCTGGCCAACTCCTATCAGGGCAACGCGGGCTTGTTGCGCGACGTCACCACCAGTCTCGGCAAGATCGGCGACGTGAAGGAGGCGAGCGGCGACCGGGCCGGCGCGCTCGAAGCCTATGAGGAGGACCTCACCATCTCGCGCCGCCTGGCCGCACTCGATCAAGCCAACGTGCAATGGCAAACCGATCTCGTGGTCAGCCTGTCGCGGCTCGCCCCCTTGGTGGATGCCGAACGCAAGACCGCGCTGTTGGACGAGGCGATCGGCATGGTCGAGCGGCTTGACGCCGAGGGCAAGCTCTCACCTGATAAGAAGGACTGGAAGGACAAATTGCTGGCTTTGCGGGAGCCGCATTGAGCCGCGCCGGCTCGCGCCTTCTTCTGTGACCCCCCTCACAGAGCCGCTTCCCGAGCTGTGGCACCTTGATGCTTAAGCGGTGGCGATAGGCCAAGCCGCGAGACGACCCTGACAGGAGCCCCCCATGCTTAAGCTTCGCAATCTTTATCTCGCCGTGCTGATGCTCATCGGCGCCTCGGTGCCGGTCGCCGCCTATACCGGCTATTACGCCCCGGCCTGCGGCTGGTCCACGGTGTGGACGCTCACCGGCTATCACTACCAATATGTCTGCTTCTGACCATGAGCCTCGCCTCGCCTCCGCCTGCACCCTTGGTCGGGGCGCTGGAAATCGACTACGCTCCCATCCTGCCGGCCAAGGTTCCGACCAGGATGAACGAGACCCTTCCAGAGCAGGTAGCCGGGTCAGCGCTGATGCGCGGGACGGGAGACGCCGCGCATGAGCTGATCAGGCGCGCGCGGCTCCAGCTCCGCGCGCTTGCCGCCGGCGAATGGGTGTTCCGGCCGGGCGATCCCGCCGATGCCCTCTATCTTCTGCTGGGGGCGCGCGCGAGCGGAGAGGGGTTGCATGTCGATCCTCTGGTGCAGATCGAGCTAAAGCCGCCGTCCGGCAAACGCTCGCTGCGCTTCGAGCGCATCGTGCATGGGGAGGTGTTCGGCGAGCTCGAGCTGCTGGAACAGGGTCTGGCGCCCAAGGCCGCGACGCGAACGACGTCGGCCTTCGCGCTGACGCCTTCATCCATCGTGAAGCTGCCGCTGGCGCTGGTCGGCGCCTTGATCGAAGCCGATCCGGTGTTCCGCGCCCGCCTCACTCGCATCGGCGCGCAGCGCCTGCTCGCCACCCTCAAGCAGCAGCACGATAAGGTGCACAGTTTTCCCGACCTGCTCCTGGCCGACTGGCTGGTCGAGCTGTCGGCGGATATCGGTATCGCCGAAGGCAATCGCGTGCGCTTTCCGCGCAAGATCGCACAGGAACATATCGCCGCTGATCTCGGCGTCAGCCGCGAGACCATCAGCCGCCGCCTCAATGAGTGGGAGCGCTCCGGATTGCTGCGCACCGGCGCGCGCAGCCAGCAGATCGAGATCCTCGACTATCAGCGCATCAGCCGGCTTGCCAGCCTGCGCTCTGCCCGCAGCCGCGCCGCGCTGGAGCGGACCATCGACGATATCGACGC
>DATEVP010000027.1:0-5592 GCA_035258465.1 Hyphomicrobiaceae bacterium | reverse complement strand
TCGCCAGCCTCGTGGCAGGGAACTAACGTTCACCCGATTCCCCTGGTGCCGGGCCGATGCCTGGATCTGTTGGCGTGTGGCAAAATAGGCGACGTGGAATGGATGGACGCTGTCTACCGGAGGATGACGGTTGCCGTCGCCAGTGCAGCGATGCCCTCGCGCCGGCCGGTGAAGCCCAGGCCCTCGGTGGTGGTGGCCTTGACGCTGACGTGCGAGGCATCGAGCGCGAGCAGCTCGACGATGCGGCGGCGCATGGCTTCGCGATGCGGGGCAATCTTGGGCGCCTCGCACAGAATGGTGACGTCGACGTTGGCGACGCTGCCGCCCTTTGCGCGCACGCGGGCCAGCGCGTGGGTGAGGAACAGGTGGGACGCGGCGTTCTTCCAGCGCGGGTCCGTATCGGGGAAGTGCTCGCCGATGTCGCCGTCGCCGATGGCCCCGAGCAGCGCGTCGGTGAGGGCGTGCAGGGCGACGTCGGCGTCGGAGTGGCCTTCGAGCGCCTGGGTGTGGGTCAAGCGGACGCCGCAAAGCCAGACGTGGTCGCCGGCAACGAGGCGGTGCACATCGAAGCCGCTGCCGGTGCGGACATCGGCGGCGGGGCCGGCATTGTCGGCCATAGCCAAGTCCTCCGCCGTGGTGAGCTTGCGGTTGGCCTCGCTTCCCAGCACGAGCGCGACCGGCAAGCCAGCCCATTCGGCAACCGCCGCGTCGTCGGTCAGGTCATCGCGCCCGGCTGCCGCGGCGGCGTCATGGGCGGCCAGGATATCCGCAAAACGGAAGCCCTGCGGGGTCTGCGCCCGCCACAGGCCGGTGCGATCGATCGTCGCCGCAACCCGGTTGTCGGCGCCGGCCCGCTTCAGGGTATCCGCAACGGGGACGCCGGCGATGGCCCCCGGCGCGCCGGCAAGGGCCTCGATCACGCGCCCGACGATCTCGCGGGACACGAAAGGGCGGACGGCATCGTGGATGAGCACGTAGTCCGGCCCGTGAGGCCTCAGCGCGCCCAGGCCGCCGCGGACGGAAGCCTGGCGCGTGGCCCCGCCTTGCGCCGGCGCCAGCAGCTTCGCGCCCCCCAGGCCGGTGATAGCTTTGTCATAATGCGCCTCGTCGCCGGCACCGATGACCACTTGCACAAGATCGATGCGGGGGTCATCGAGGAAGGTGGCCAGCGTGCGCGCCAGAACCGGGGCGCCGGCCATGGCGGCATACTGCTTCGGTTGCGGTGTCGATGCCCGCGTCCCGCGCCCCGCAGCAACGATCAAGGCGGCAATCCTCACGCGACTGTCTCCGGCGCTCCGCAGCCAACCAGTGGCTTGGCTTACCTTGGTAGAGGGAACAAGCCTGATAACCCCAAATAATTCTGAGGGCCTGGGGCCTTCGCGCTTGCGAAATCCGGGCCCGCACGCTAATCTGCCCAAGACAAGAGCAGGTAAGAAACGTGCCTAAAATATGGGCAACACAGTAGGTAGCACCTCGAAACCGGGCGAGCCAATCCGGATCGGTATCCATACGCTCAGCAGCCCGGTGCTGTTGGCGCCCATGTCGGGCATCACGGATCTGCCCTTCCGCCGCCAGGCCCACGCTTCCGGAGCCGGGCTCGTCATTTCCGAGATGGTGGCCAGCGAGCATCTGGTCCGTGAGCGGGCCGACGCGTTCCGCCGTGCCCAGGGCCGCGACCTGGCGCCCTTCGTCATACAACTTGCCGGCCGCGAGGCGCGCTGGATGGCCGAGGGCGCACGCATCGCCGAGGGGCTGGGCGCCGACATCATCGACATCAATATGGGCTGCCCTGCGCGCGAGGTCACGGGCAAGCTCGCCGGCTCCGCCCTGATGCGCGATCTCGACCATGCCGTAAGCCTGATCGAAGCCGTGGTCGGCGCCGTGCGCGTTCCCGTCACGCTGAAGATGAGGCTCGGCTGGGACCAGGCCAGCCTCAACGCGCCGGATCTCGCGCGCCGCGCCGAGACCGCCGGCGTGCAGCTCCTCACGGTGCACGCGCGCACCCGCTGCCAGTTCTTCAAGGGCGGTGCCGACTGGGCCCTGGTGGCCCGCGTGAAGGAGGCCGTGCGCATTCCCGTCGTCGTCAACGGCGACATCGTCGATCCCCAGAGCGCCGCGGCGGCGCTCGAGGCCTCCGGCGCCGACGCGGTGATGGTGGGCCGCGGCGCGTGCGGGGCGCCGTGGATGCTCTCCCGCATCGGTACGTATCTTGCGACAGGGCGCGATCCCGGTGCGCCGCCGCTGGCCCGCCAGCGCGTCATCGCGCTTGCGCACGTCGAGGCCATGCTGACGCACCACGGTGCCTTGCATGGCCTGCGCGGCGCGCGCAAGCACATCGGCTGGTACCTGCAGGCGAGCGGCCGGCCCGAAACCGTCGTCAAGGACTGGCGCCGTCGCCTTTGCACGTCGGACGATGCGGCCGAGGTGCTGGCGGGCATCCACACCTATTACGACACCGCCCAGGAGCTCGCCGCATGAGCACCGAAGGAGCCCGCGACCGTGCCGTCCCGGGCGCGCGCCGGCATATCGAATACGACCTGCTGCTGGCCGCGCTGCCGCATCCGATCCTGGTGCTGGGCGACGACGACCGCGTGCTCTACGCCAACGCGGCGGCGGAATCGTTCTTCTCGCTGAGCCAGGGCATGCTCAAGCGCCAGACGCTGCCCGATATCATCGCCTTCTCCAGTCCGCTCGGCGCGCTGGTGGGCCAGGTGCGGCGCACGGGCGCCACCGTCAACGAGTACGGCGTGGACGTGGGCCTGCCGCGCTCGGGCGCGCACAAACTGGTCGACGTGTTCGGCGGCGCGTTCCCCGATCATCCGGGCCTGATCATCCTGATGCTGCAGCAGCGGACGATGGCGCACATGATCGAGCGCCAGCTCACCCACCGCGCGGCTGCCCGCTCCGTCTCCGGCATGGCCGCCGTGCTCGCGCACGAGATCAAGAACCCGCTCTCGGGCATCCGCGGCGCCGCCCAGCTGCTCGAGCCCGGCCTCAAGGACGAGGACCGGGCGCTGACGCAACTCATCTGCGCCGAGACCGACCGCATCCGCACCCTCGTCGACCGCATGGAAGTGTTCGGCGACGAGCGCCCGCTGGGCACCGAGCCGGTGAATATCCATCTCGTCCTCGATCACGTGAAGCGCCTCGCCGAGACGGGGTTTGCCGACGGCACGCCGATCATCGTCGACTACGATCCCTCTCTGCCGCCGGTGCCCGGCAACCGCGACAAGCTGGTGCAGGCGTTTCTCAATCTTCTCAAGAACGCGGCGGAGGCCATCGAGGAGGGGCGGGAGCCCGGCCGCATCGTGCTGCGTACCGCCTTTCGCCCGGGCATGCGGCTCGCGGTGCCCGGCACCGGCGCCCGTGTCAGCCTGCCGCTGATGATCGAGGTGGAGGACACGGGGCCCGGCGTTGCCGAGGAGCTCAAACCCCACCTGTTCGACCCGTTCGTGACGACCAAGCGCAAGGGCACGGGCCTCGGCCTCGCCCTCGTCGCCAAGATCATCCGCGACCACGGCGGCGTCATCGAATGCGAGTCCGCCCCCAAGCGCACCGTCTTTCGCGTTCTGTTGCCTCTGCAGGATCAGCAGAAGGCGCGACAAGTGAGCAAGTAAGGAACAGCCATGGCCGGCGGAACCGTTCTCATTGCCGACGACGACAGTGCCATCCGCACTGTCCTCAACCAGGCGTTCGCCCGAGCGGGCTACGCGCCGCGCGCCACCGGCAACGCCGCAACGCTGTGGCGCTGGGTGGCGCAGGGCGAGGGCGACGTGGTCATCACCGACGTCGTCATGCCCGACGAGAACGCCTTCGACCTGATCCCGCGCATCAAGAAGCTGCGGCCCGACCTGCCGATCATCGTCATGAGCGCGCAGAACACGCTGATGACGGCGCTCACGGCCGCCGAGAAGGGCGCCTTCGAATATCTGCCCAAGCCGTTCGACCTCAACCAGATCGTCGCCATCGTCGGCCGTGCGCTGGCCGAGCCCGGCAAGCGCAAGGAGCGTCCTACAACCGAAGCGGATGCCGAGGAGCTCCCCTTGATCGGCCGCTCGCCGGCCATGCAGGAGATCTACCGCGTGCTGGCGCGGCTGACGCGCACGGAGCTCACCGTCATGATCACGGGCGAGTCCGGCACCGGCAAGGAGCTGGTCGCCCGCGTGCTGCACGATTACGGCACCAAGCGGCGCAACGGCCCGTTCGTGGCCATCAACATGGCGGCCATCCCGCGCGAGCTGATCGAGAGCGAGCTGTTCGGCCACGAGAAGGGCGCGTTCACCGGCGCCCAGGCCCGCACCGAGGGGCGTTTCCAGCAGGCGGAGGGCGGCACGCTCTTTCTCGATGAGATCGGCGACATGCCGATGGAGGCGCAGACCAGGCTGCTGCGCGTGCTGCAGGAAGGGGAATACACCACGGTCGGCGGCCGCACGCCGATCAAGACCGATGTGCGCATCATCGCCGCCACCCACCGCGAGCTCAAGTCGCAGATCCAGCAGGGGCTGTTCCGCGAGGACCTCTACTATCGCCTCAACGTCGTGCCGCTCAGGATACCGCCGCTGCGCGAGCGGCTGGAGGATGTGGGCGATCTCGTGCGGCACTTCCTGCGCGTGGCTGCCAAGGCGGGCCTCGGCCACAAGTCGATCGAGACGGCGGCGATCGAGCGCCTCAAGCGCTACCACTGGCCGGGCAACGTGCGCGAGCTCGAGAACATGGTGCGTCGGCTATCGGCGCTGCATCCCGAGGACACGTTGACGGCCGACATCGTCGAAGCCGAGCTTGCCGAGGCGGCGCCGCCGCCGACCGTGGAGAGCGGCGAGTCGCCCAAGGAGCTGTCCGAGGTGGTGGAGCGCTATCTGGCGGGGCATTTCGCCGGCTATGGGCGCGAGCTGCCGCCGGCCGGCCTCTACGACCGCATCCTGCAGCACGTCGAGCGCCCGCTGCTGATGGCGGCGCTCGCTGCCACCCGCGGCAACCAGATCCGCGCCGCGGCCCTGCTGGGCCTCAACCGCAATACGCTGCGCAAGAAGATCCGCGACCTCGACATCCAGGTCTTCCGCACGCCGGCGACGTGAGAGTGGCGCCCGGTCAGCGGAGACGGCCTGATTGAATGGGCGCCGGATCGAGCAAAGGCAATCCTCTCCGTGTGCGTCCCCGGCCGAAGCGCTCGATTTGCTCGGGCGCGCAGAGCCGGGGTCTTGCCGCCCGCTGTCGGTAGAGCGCCAATCCCACTGCGGGGCAAGATCCCGGACAGCCTCGCCCCGCCTTTGCAAGCCGGAGCTCGGCTTCCGGGAACGCAGGCGTCGACGTTGAGACCGCGATCCGAAGCTCGGACAGGACGTTGGGGTCGGCGTCACGTCGGGGATGGCGTCATGGCGTTTACCGTGGGCGGACTTATCCCCGGGGGTGGCGGGTGCGCGTATCGTCGGCCTCGCTCCGCTCCACAAAGGGGTCGCGCTCATGAGGCGTCATCGGCGTGAGGGCGGGGTGCAGTGCCGGGCCGGCTCAACGCAAAAGCCGGCAACGGGGCTCAGCGTCGCCGCCGGGTGGGAATCCCGGTCCCCGAGTGAGGTTGAAAGCGACGATCAGGCC
>DATEVP010000026.1:0-2474 GCA_035258465.1 Hyphomicrobiaceae bacterium | reverse complement strand
GGGGAGCGCGCGGGTATCGGCATCGTGCATTCCGGCCTCTGCCTCGCCGCGCGCAGGCCCGAGGCGCGCCGCGTGTTGGAGGCGTTCCTGGCTACCGACATGGGGACCGATTGCCGCCTGCTGTCGCCGGCCGACGCGGCAAGCTACGTGCCGGGACTCAGGCGATCATCGCTGAACGCGGTTCTGTGGTCACCGCACGAGCGCCGCGTGGAGAGCCGTACCGCCATTCCGCGATTGGCAAGGTGGCTCGAGGAGGCATTGGGCGTCACCTTCCTACGCTCCGCATTGGTAAAGGCCGTCGAGCCGCCACGGATCGAGACGACACGGGGGACACTGCTGGCCGAAACGGCGATCGTCTGCCCCGGGCACGACTTTCAATCCTTGTTCGCCGACCGCATCGGCGCCTATGGCTTGACAACCTGCAAGCTGCACATGATGCGCCTGGCGCCGGCCGATCCCAATTTTCGCCTCGGCGCCGCCGTGATGTCGGATCTCGGGCTAGTGCGCTACTTGGGTTATTCCGAGCTGCCCGAGGCGGCTGCTCTGCGCGACAGGCTCGTGGAGGAGCAAAAAGCAGCCCTCGACAATGGCGTTCACATGATTGCCGTGCAATCCTCCGACGGCAGCCTGATCGTCGGTGACAGCCACCACTACGGAGACACGCTCGATCCATTCGCGCCAGAAGCAGTGGATCAACTTATTCTCGACGAGCTCGACGCGGTGCTCGACGTTCCCGGCCGCGCCGTGCGTGAACGGTGGGTCGGCGTCTATGCCTCCGGCGGCGATCGCTTGATGCTGGTCGATAAGCCGAGCGACAGCGTCCGCATTGTCATCGTCACAAGCGGGACTGGAGCTTCGACAGCGTTCGCCATCGGCGAGGAGGTCATCGCAGAGCTCTTCGGCTCACAACACTGAGGATCAGGCTATGCGACTCAAGGCGGTGGTCTTCGATTGGGCGGGCACGACGGTCGATCACGGCTCGCGAGCGCCCATGGGCGCTTTCGTCGACGTGCTCTCGCAGTTCGATGTTGCGATCACGGTCGACGAAGCTCGAAAGCCCATGGGGTTGCCGAAGTGGGATCACATCAAGGCGCTGCTGAGTGACCCGGACATCGCGCAACGCTGGACGAGGACTCATGGCGCGGCCCCGACCGACCGCGACGTCGATCGCGTGTACGAGGTGTTCGTGCCGTTGAACGCCAAGGTTGTGGCCGATTACGGCGCGCTGATCCCGGGGGTGGTCGAAACCGTGAGCGCGCTACGCAGCCGGGGATTCAAGATCGGATCGACCACGGGCTACACCCGCGACATCATGGAGCGACTTCTCCCGGTCGCTGCAAGGCAGGGCTTCGCGCCCGACAACCTCGTATGCGCCGGCGATCTGGTGTTGGCACGCCCGACGCCGCACATGATGTACAAATGCTTCCTCGATCTCCAGGTCTGGCCGGCCTCGGCCGTCATCAAGGTCGACGATACCGCTCCGGGGATCGCGGAAGGCCTCGCCGCGGGCTGCTGGACCGTTGGGGTTGCCATGTCGGGCAACGCCGTGGGGCTCGACCGCCACGAGCTCGAGGCGCTGAGCGAGAGTGAGCGATCGGCGCGTCGCCGCCGCGCCGTGGCAGAACTCGAGCGTGCGGGCGCGCACTACGTGGTCGACAGCGTGGCCGAGCTCATGCCGATCATTGATCGGATCGAGGGGCGCTTGGCCCGCGGCGAGCGGCCCTGAGAAGCACTGACTCGCAGGCTGCGATCACCGTCCGATACCGTCAAATTCCATCAGGCGTGCTTGCCGCTCGCCTCTTCCAAGCGCGCCGCAATCGGCCTGTAAAAGTCTAGGCTGGGGGTCTCCAGGCCCGCGACCTTTGCCTCGTCGTCGATGATCCGCAACACGAGCGCAGCGGCATGATGCTCGAGCTTGTCGAAGGCAGCGATTTCCGTCCCGGACATCGGCCCGCCTTGCAAGGCGAGCGATTGCCGGGAGTCCTCGGAAAGCTTGTCGTGGTATGCAGGATTCACCGCGCATAGATACCGCTTTGCCGCCACGTGCAGCCGCACAGGCTCGGCAACACACCTGCCATACAGCTTCTCGAGAATGTTCGCGCTCGTCTCCTCGTGCGCGTCATCGACGCCGCGCTCGGCCAGGTTCACGTCATCGCCAACCAGAAGGTGGCCCAGATCGTGGAACAGCGCGGCGATCACCAGCGCATCGCCGAGATTGCGCTTGACGGCGATGTCTGCCGACTGCAGCGCATGCTCCTTTTGATTGACCGCAGACAACCCGTAGCGCCCCATGCCGCGACGAGCCATCAGGTCGAAGATTTGGTCGGCGGTCATGTCGATGGCAGCCTGCTGCAGAAATGCTCGCGCTGCAAGCCTCGACACGTGCGACCTTTATCGTCGCTGGTTCATTGCTCGCTGACCGAGGCTGCGAGCTGCCGTTCATTACGACGCAGTGAAGGAAGCTCAATACGCGT